>JAGLNZ010000393.1 GCA_023139225.1 Desulfobacula sp.
AGTAGTTTTCTTTGCAGTAGCTTTCTTTGCAGTAGCTTTCTTTGCAGTCTTTTTTATTTTTTCCTTTTCCTTATCCACAAGCTTAATCCCAAGCTTTTTAATTTGTATTACTATATCTTCAATCTGATCCAATGATTTTAAATCATCAGATATTGCATCATTAATTTCGGCAAACGAGAGAGAACCTGTTTTTTCCCCTTTGTTAATAAGTTTTTGTAATTCTTTCTTACTAATCACCATATTCTCTCCAGACTTATTTGTCTTACCTGCCATAAAATGCCTCCCAAAGGCGTAAAGTTATTACCGATTTTGCAATTGCTGAATTTCTGCCTGCTTTTGCTTTAAAAGCTCCATCAATTCAGAATCACAGCCCTTTTCCGCACTTATTATTTTACTTGTTAAAGTGTTTTCTTTTCTTTTTCTTACTCTAATAATTCTATTTATAATAGACCGAGCCGTCTGATGAACATCTTGTTCTGAAAAAAAACTATTCATAGCATAAGAAGCTATAAGCTCTTGGTCCTCATTATTTGCTATTCTTGCCATAACATTTGTAATGAAGGCTTTTTTGCAAGGATCCACGCTTATTATTTTCTTCCCAATGTGCTTTAGCTTTTCAGAATAAAAATATTCTAAAACCTCGGAATTTTTAATCTCATCTATAATTTCAGGGCAATTGAGCATCATGGAAATCATCTGTTCTTCTCTTCGATCAGATTCGGGTTTTTCTTCATCTTTTTTTTCATCAATCCAAGATAACTTTTTCGTATTATGTTTCAAATACTGCTCCCTGACCTTTTCCAGGACTGCTTTTTCATCTATATTCAAGTTTTCTGCAAGCTCTTTAATATATAAGGATCTCAACGCACTGTCCTGAATCAAACTTAACTGCTGTTTCATGTCATCTAAAATTCTGATTCGGCCTTCCACAGAAAGCCCATGGCTGTCAATGGAGACCTGCAAGAGAAATTGCATAATCGTTTTGGCATTTGAAGCAAGGGCATTGAATGCTTCCGGCCCATGTTTTACCATATAGGAATCCGGATCATTGCCTTCCGGGAGTACAAGAATTCTTGTATCAACCCCCTCTTTCATGAAAATCTTAATACTTCTTTTTGCTGCATTGATTCCAGCGGCATCAGAGTCAAAAACAAGTACCATTTTTGCAGCATAGCCTTTAAGTATCCTTACATGATCAGGTGTTAATGCGGTACCAAGACTTGCTACAGTATTTTTAATACCGTGCTGATAGAGTGATAAAAAGTCAAAATATCCTTCAACAATGTAAACAAGTCCTTCCTGCCTGCAGAATTGTTTTGCTGCATGAAGGCCGTAAAGTATACGGCTTTTGTTATATACAGGTGTTTCAGGGGAATTCATATATTTTGGCATGGCATCATCCATCACCCTGCCGCCAAAACCTGCCACCTGCATATTTATATCAAAAATTGGAAACATGATCCTGTTTCTAAACCTGTCATAATATCCGTTTTTTTGTTTTCTTTCCAAAATCAAACCGCATTGAACTGCAATATTTTTAGAAATTTTCTGTTCTTTTAATACCTTAACAATGGTGTCCCAATTATCTATAGAAAAACCAAGCCTGAACTGCTCAATAGTATCTTCTGAAATACCTCTTTGTTTTAGATATTTTTCAGCTTTTTCCCCTTTGTTTAAATTTTTCAACCCATCAAAATAAACCCCCATAATCGTTTTGTTTAACCTAAACAAACTCTCTTTGAGATGGAGCTCTCTTCTTTTTGAAGGGTTAATTTCTTTAGTTTCAATAGTTATATTATACTTACGAGCCACCATTTTTGCAGCCTCGGGAAAAGTAATCCCGTGATATTTCATGATAAAGGACAATACATTTCCACCCGCACTGCAGCCAAAACAATGAAAAATCTGTTTACTTGCATTTACAGAAAAAGATGGGGTCTTTTCAGAATGAAATGGGCATAAACCAAAAAAGTTTCTACCGGATTTTTTTAAAATAACGGATTCTGAAATAATATCAACAATATCTGAAGTATTTAAAATTTCTGAAATTTTTTCTTCAGGAATATACATCTTGGTGGTGCTGACTCCAAAATTTAACGGTTATGCAAGTAAAATAAGCTAACTATTTAAAATCACATGTCAATAATTATCTGTAAAGATAATTCTTATTTTGAAATCCCGATTGCCTCTTTTAAATCAAGGCTTCCTTCATAAAGGGCTTTTCCGGTTATAACTCCTGTCACACCTTTACTTTCAATTTCAAGAAGATTTTTAATGTCCTGAATAGTACTGACACCGCCGGATGCCACAATGGGTATTGAAACAGCATCAGCCAAAGCTGCTGTTTCTTCAATATTGGGACCGGTCTGCATGCCGTCCCTGTGTATATCGGTAAAATTGATTGCCGCAACTCCGCAGGACTCAAATTCTTTTGCCAGATCAATGGCGCGGGTCTCAGACGTCCGGCTCCATCCTTCAACCGCAACCATGCCGTTTCTTGCATCAATCCCAACAACAATTTTACCCTGAAAAAGTTTGCATGCATCTTTGACAAGCTCTGGATTATACAGGGCTTCACTTCCGATAATCACTTTTGAGACGCCTGCATTAATATACATTTCAATGGTTTTCAGATCTCTGATTCCGCCGCCCACCTGTATTGGAACGTTTATCCCGGTCAAAATGTCGCGGATGGTCTTAAAGTTTTTTACTTGTTTGGCAAATGCACCATCAAGATCTATAACATGAATAAATGCAGCACCCTGGGCTTCCCATTGCTGAGCCATTTTTACAGGATCATCAGAGTAATGGGTGGTATCTTCCATACGGCCCTGTAATAACCGAACACATTTGCCTTGTTTAATATCAACAGCAGGTATAATTATCATTGACTTTCACTATAATTTTTTAAATTTATTGACCATTTGGTATGTGTAACAATTTTTAAAGAGTTCCTTTGCTGGACAGAGCACCGCTAATATTTTTATCAATTCTGGTGGCCATATGCAACGCCTTTCCAAGCGCCTTGAAAATTGATTCAAGGACATGATGTTCATTTGCACCATAATAAGAATTAATATGAAGATTAAATGCCCCTTGGATGCAAAATGCCTGAAAAAATTCTTTGGCAAGGCAGGCATCGAATTTTCCTTTTACGCTAAGATTATCCGGAAAATTGTAGACAAGATAGGGCCTGTTTGACAGATCTATAGTAACCCTTGACAAAGCCTCATCCATAGGGACACAGCTGTCTCCAAACCGAACAATTCTCTTTTTATTTTCAAGCGCCTTTGACAGTGTTTGACCAAGGACTAGTCCTATATCCTCTACAGTATGATGATAATCAACTTCAAGATCTCCTTTGGCATCAATCTTGAGATCAAAAAAACCATGAACGCAAAAAGCTGTAAGCATATGATCAAAAAATGGGATTCCGGTTGAAATATCAACCTTGCCTGAACCGTCTATATCAAAACAAATATTTATTTGGGTCTCTTTTGTTTTCCGGGAAACGCTTGCCTTCCGATCCATAAAAAATCCTTGAATTCCAGTCAATTTTGTATTAACCAGCTCATATAATTAAAAATCCAAAAAAACCGAATCTTTTAATATATATAAATCAAAGTTTTTTGTCAAATATTATTTTGCTGAAAAATTCTTATTGCAATGATAATCTTTTATAAATATAATAGGTTAATATCAATAAATAGTAATGATATCATTCATAGGAACTATGGGAAATGAATGTTTCAAACATAAACAATTATCAATCAGGTTTTATTTATAATCCTGTTGCAAAAACAAACCCCCTTGATACTGATCCCTTTACCAAAAACCCCCAGGCTTTCAACCCAATAGTCGGCACCAACTCTTTGGAACCGGTTGCTAAAACTTCGGAAACCGGCAAAAATACAGAAAACAATAATCAATCAAATCCCCAAAACACCGAAACACAAACCGAATCCAAATCCAACAGTGTTAATGGCCAACAACTGACCCAGGCAGAACTACAGCTTCTTGAAGAACTTAAAATAATTGACGCCGAAGTCAGGCGGCATGAAATGGCCCATATTGCAACCGGTGGGAGATATATTACTTCAGGAGCCAACTTTACGTACAAACGCGGACCGGATGGAAAAAACTATGCTGTCGGAGGTGAAGTCAGCATTGATACATCTCCTGTTCCAGGTGACCCTCAGGCCACACTCCAGAAAATGCGACAGGTAAAGAATGCCGCTCTTGCACCTGCCAACCCCTCCTCTCAAGATCTGAGAGTGGCATCAAAAGCGACATCGAACGCATCCAAAGCCCTTTCAGACCTCATGATATCACAGATAAAAGAGCGGACAGAATCCAATGGTAACAAAGCATTTGGCGGTCTTAAAAAAGCCACTGATTCATATGAGAGGGTAAACAATCTGCCCGAAGATGATACGTCATCTTTCCGAATTGCTGTTTAGATGCTGCCAAATATTTTACAACCCTATTTAATCAGCTTAATTATCTGTTTAAATTTATCGCCCTGTGCTGCCCGCAGCAATTCAAAGAATACCATTTCAACGCAGGTAGCCTGTCCGCCCGACTGAATAATTCTTTGAATACCAATCTCTTTATTCTCTTTGGTTCTGGAAGACACGCAATCTGAAACAACCTGAACCTCGCACCCTTGATTGATCAAGTCATATCCGGTTTGAAAAACACAAATATGTGTTTCAATTCCGGTCAAAAGCACTTGAGTCCTTCCGGCTTTTTTAAATTTATCCATAAATTGTGGTTCACCACAGCATGAGAATGAAAATTTTTCAATGGGTTCCTCCCCGGTCAAATATTTGGAAACCGCTTCAGTGGTAGGGCCTAAATTCTTTGGGATCTGTTCCATCCATATAATTGGCACACCAAGAATTTTCATACCTTGAATCAGAGCCCCAAGTGATTTAAACATTTTTCCCTTTTCATACATTAACTGAGCCAATTGTCCCTGGACATCAATCAACAGCATAACGGTCTTATCAATAGCAAACATCATCCCTCCTTTGACTATCTAATCATTTATTACACAATTTGTAATCCCTGCCGATTTTTGTTAACATTAAGACACAAAAAATAACGAAATAAACGGGTAATAAATTGGGATATTATTTTTTATGCTTAATAGTAACCATCTAAAACAAAGGGATTTATAATTCTTTGTTATTTTCAATACCCTTTTAGCACGGTTATTGCAATAAACTCTTTAACTAAATATTTTTTTTAGGAGTTAATTATGGTTGCATCAATTCAAAGCAATATATCGGCCTTACAGGCATTTTCAAAACAAATGGCGGTCAGTGCCAATAATGTTGCAAATGCCTTTTCCGATGATTTTAAAAAAAGCCGGGCAATAAACACAGAAGGGGAAAACGGTCAGGTTAAAACGACCATCACAAAAATTAACACGCCGGGTCCGCTCGTCGAAGACCCTTTAAGTCAAACCGGAGAATTAAAAGAATTGTCCAACACTGACATTGCAGAAGAACTTGTAAACCAGATCATTGCCGAGCAAGGATTTAAGGCCAATGCCAAAGTCATTAAAACATACGAAGAAACCATAGGATCTCTTGTTGACCTATTAGGATAAACAAATGATAAGATCTCATACAGCCTCAATGCAAAGCTTGATACAGTGACTTTACACCCGTTAATCCGGGTCACAAGAAAAGGTGAAATTTCTCTTATACAACCCCAATAAAATCAATAGATGAATAGATTTAAGAAATATTTTTCATTCCTGTTTCTGGCATTGCTGTTATTTTCATGCTCTGCGCATAAAAAAACTGCTTATAAAGAACACATCCCCCCTCCACAACCTGAATCACAAATTCAGGATTCTGCTGAATATCATCCACAGACACAATCATCAAATCAAAGAAAAATCATAGTGCAGAATGCCATTAAGAGCCTTGGTGTCCCTTATAAGTGGGGTGGGCAATCCCCAAAAACAGGTTTTGACTGCAGCGGCCTGATTGTTTACACCCATAAAAAGGCAGATATTGTCATACCGAGAACTGCTAAAGCACAATTTAACAATGGCAACATTGTATCAAAAAAAAACCTGCGGGTTGCAGACCTTGTTTTTTTTAAAAACCCTAAAGGGAAAAAAGTCTTTCATGTTGGAATTTACATTGGTGAGGGTATTTTTGTCCATGCCCCAGGCAAAGGCAGACAAGTCACATACGGGTATCTAAACAACCCGCATTTTAAAAAAAATTACATCGGTTCAAGAAACTATTTGTAAATCATATAAAGAAGAAAGGTTTTTAAGAATCATTTAGGTAATCCGCAACCTTTTTAAAAATTCAGAATAATGAGCTTTTTACCCCTAAATTTGAGCCGGGTGTTTACAGTTTTATATAGCGAAAATTTTAAAATTTTATTTTTACAACACCATTTTCGATTTCAAATCTGTATTTTCAGAAAAATATCCAACTCACAATATATGTCGCTCGTTTGAACCTGTATATAGTGCAATTTTCGATATCGGAGCATTCCAGATCAAAAATGCATCAAGTGACTGCCTTGGGAAAACTTTAGATAATTTCAAGGTATGAAGCCTGGCTGGGCAGGCACACATAAAATCAAAAGGACCCGGTTAAAGGTCCCTTTATTTTATGATTGTAATGATGGCATTCGTCTCCGTCATTGGGTCGACCGGAACTCTGTAAAAATTTACAATGAACAAAATAATCTTCAGGTCGAAACAACCATTAATAATCCCGAAAGATTCAAAGTGTTTCGCCATAAACAAGGGCAAGATGAAAACGAGGCTAAACAACGCCTTCCCATGCTTAAGGGTGTATTGGGATACCCCATGGGTCCTATGACAAAAGTCGGCCGAAATTTCCGTGGTCTCGATCCTATTGGTAAAGATCGTGAGCTCCTTGATTCATTGTCTAATCCTGTTTATTCGATTGGATAGCCCGCCTTTTCCCAGCCCATCCATCCACCGGCCAGATTTTTAACATTTTTATATCCCATTCGACATAAACAGCAGGTAGCCAGACAGCCCCGCCCACCTTTTTTACAGTACATAACGATATTTGCATTCTTATCAGGTATTTTTTT
>JAGLNZ010000394.1 GCA_023139225.1 Desulfobacula sp.
CATGAAGACGGCAAAGCAGATTACTCAGCAGAGGTAGGTGCATTAGCTGCTTCCGGTGCCACTGACCTGGTAGTGTTTGGTTTTATCGATCAGGGAGGCAAGGGCATTGTTCAAGCGTCGTTGGACTCGGATGCATTTAGCCGTTTCATCTTTGCCGATGGTATGATTGGTCCTGCATTAACCAAAGATTTTGGTAAAGATCTGAACGGATCCTATGGTACCATGCCGGGCGGTGAAAGTGAGGCAACAAAAAAGTGGAAAGCGATTGCCAAATCAGCCGGAATTGCAACTGATGGTCCATTCAGGGGAGCCTCCTATGATGCAGCAGCTTTGATTATACTTGCTGCCCAGGCAGGCAATTCAGCGGATAAAGCCAGTATCCAGAAACATGTCATGGAAGTTGCTAACGCACCAGGCCAGAAAATTTATGCCGGAGAGCTAAAAAAAGGTCTTCAAATTTTAGCCAAGGGCGGCAAGATTGATTATGTCGGCGCTACAGATGTAGAATTTTCTGAAATTGGTGAAGTTTTTGGTTCTTATCAAGAAATGGAAATTATAAGTGGGGAGTTTGTATCTGTAAAAGTTCATTAATTGATTTATAGTGCCTGTAAAGCCTGTCCCTTGAACGAGCTTTACAGGCACATTTACTTAGCCCCGCCATTATGATAAAAAACTAAAATTTAATCTTTGATTGAATTTAGGAAGTTTTGTCATGTTATTGATTTTCCCGCCCGTAGCCAAACCGTGTGAGCCGCCGGCCGGTGTGGCGCTTTTGTCGTCTGCCTTAAAAGAGCACGGGATCTTGTGTCATATTTATGATGCAAATGTCGAAGGGCTGTTGTCTCTTATTAATTCAGATCTTGTTCCCGTTGATTCCTGGTCGGCAAGGGCATTAAAGAACAGGGAAAAGATAATATCTGATTTAAAAGACAAGGCCTTATATACAAACATGGACCGGTATCATCAAAGGGTCTATGACTTAAACAAGCTTTTGTCCATCAGTGTGGATACTAAAAGATTCAGGATCACCTTAAGTGATTATTCGGATTCCAAGCTTTCAAGTGTTAACAGTAAGGATCTGTTGAAAAGTGCTCAATTCTACAAAGAGAATCCATTTCACCGTTTTTTTGAAGATAGAGTAAGACCTCAAATTTTAAACTCGGATTCTAAATATATAGGCATTTCTCTTTGTTATCTGAATCAGGCTCTTGTAAGCTTCGCCCTTGCAGGATGGATAAAGGATAATTTTAAGGATAAAAAAATAATCATGGGCGGAGGGCTTATATCCTCCTGGATGAGCAGGCCCGACTATAATGATCCCTTTAAAGATCTTGTTGATATGATGATCAAAGGGGAAGGGGAACAGCCGCTGCTGGAACTTTTAGGCGTAAAAGACGTGGATAAAAAGCATTTTGTTCCTGATTATAATTTTGTGAAAGATGATTTATATCTTGCGCCCGGGAAAATACTTCCCTTTAGAGCGTCCATTGGATGCTATTGGAGCAAGTGCAATTTTTGCCCTGAAAAGGCAGAAACCCGTCCCTATAGTTCCCAGCGGGCAGCAAAGGTGTTACAGGATTTAAAATTAATTGATCAAAAATATAGTCCTGATTATGTACACTTACTTGATAATGCCGTTACTCCGGCCTTTTTAAAAGCCTTATCAACAAATAAATTTGGATTTAAATGGTATGGATTTGTAAGGTTTGAAAAAGAGTTTCTGGATCAGGATTTTTGTTTTGGCCTGAAAAATTCGGGATGTGACATGTTAAAACTGGGTCTTGAATCAGGGGATCAGGCTGTGCTGGACCAGATGAATAAAGGTACGGATCTGAATAGGGTATCAATCATACTTGCGAACCTGCATAAAGCAGGGATTTTAACCTTTGTCTACATTCTTTTCGGAACCAGTTATG
>JAGLNZ010000395.1 GCA_023139225.1 Desulfobacula sp.
TTTGAAAAAGTATTTGAAATTAACCGGAATTTTAGAAATGAGGGTGTTTCAACTCGACACAATCCTGAATTTACAATGGTTGAATTTTATCAGGCCTATGCTGATTATGAAAAGTTAATGGATTTAACCGAAGAAATGTTTGAAGTCATTGTAAAACAGATTTTAGGATCAACAATTATCGACTATCAGGGCCAGGCCATTGATTTTAAAAAAGGATGGCAGCGGATTCCCATGAAAGAATCTCTCACAAAAATTGGCGGGATTGATCCTGCAATATTAAATAATAGTGAATCAATGCTAAATTTTGCCCGCAAAAACAATATTCAGATTACAAAAAAAGACCGTTATGGAAAAATATTAACAAAGCTTTTTGATATTTTAGTTGAACCAAAGTTAATCCAGCCCACATTTATCACCGGCTACCCTGTGGAAGTATCTCCCTTATCCCGAAAGAATGACATCAATCCGGAATTGACTGACCGATTTGAATTATTTATTGCCGGCAGGGAAATTGCCAATGGATTTTCCGAAATTAATGACCCTGAAGATCAGCATGCCAGGTTTTTGATGCAGGTCAGACAAAGAGATGAAGGAAATTCGGAAGCCCATATCATGGATTCTGAATATGTGGAGGCGCTTGAGTACGGTATGCCGCCGACAGCAGGAGAAGGCATCGGTATTGATCGGCTTGTGATGCTGCTTACTGATTCTGCCTCCATTCGGGAGGTTATTCTTTTTCCACATATGAAAAAGAATATCTGATCAAATGCCCTTAGAATTCTTCATAGCCGGTCAATACCTTAAGGCAAAGAGAAAAGAAGGGTTTATTTCCCTGATCACATTTCTTTCCGTAGCAGGCGTTACCGTCGGTGTTATGGCCCTTGTTGTTGTGATTGCGGTCATGAGCGGTGCTGAAACTGATTTTCGTAAAAGAATTCTCGGGCTTGAACCCCATATACTTGTGATGAATTATTCAGGGAAATTTGACAAGTATTCTCATATCTTAACTGATCTAAATCAAAGGGAAAATATTAAAGGAGCCTCCCCCATTTTATTTGCCCAGGCTATGATTCGGTCAAGTCATTCGTTTTCCGGTGTTATGATTCGTGGAATTGACCCTGAGAAAGGATTTAGTCTTATTAGAGGATTTGGTCCTGAACAATTAAAAAAAGTGCTTGGTAAGGATAAAAAAAATGGAAACTTTCCCGGAATTATTTTAGGCCGGGAACTTGCAAATTCTGTTGGAGTAATAACAGGTGATAAGGTGATCCTGATGTCACCTAATGGATTTATTTCCCCTATGGGACATATTCCATCAATGAAGCGGTTTGTTGTAACAGACACATTTGACTCGGGTATGTCCGAATATGACAGTGCCCTTGCCTATATTCATTTAAAAGAAGCTCAACGGCTTACCGGTGTCAAAAATAAAATTTCTGCCATTGGAATCTGGATTGATGATGTATTCGATGTCAAACCGGTCAAGGACAGTCTTTCAGACATATTAAGCTACCCATTTTATCTGCGAGACTGGATGGACATCAATAAAAGTTTTTTTGCCGCATTAAAACTTGAAAAAACGGCCATGTTTATTATTTTAACTCTGATCATACTTGTCGCTGCTTTTAATATTGCCAGTGCATTGATTATGATGGTAATGGAAAAAACTAAAGATATTGCGGTGTTGAAAGCAATGGGGGCGACAAACAAAACGATTAGAAGAATATTTATTCTTAAAGGAATGATTATTGGCCTCTTTGGTACACTTATCGGTACGATTTCAGGTGTGGTTATTTGTTTTATTTTAAAAAGATATGACTTTATCCAACTACCGGATGCTTATCTATTTTCTACGCTTCCTGTGCAACTGGAATATCTTGATGTTTTGGTCATAGCTGTCAGTGCCATTATTATTTGTTTTTTTTCGACTCTTTATCCTTCATATAAGGCTTCAAAAATGGATCCGGTGGAGGCATTAAGATATGGATAACTCATTAACACCTTTGATGTCGCTTCAATCTGTTTCAAAATGTTTTCACACAAAAACATCAAAAATTGAAATTTTGAACAATGCATGCCTTAATATCTATAAGGGTGAAACAATTGCTGTTGTTGGCTCATCCGGTATCGGCAAATCAACTTTGTTACATATTATCGGCACACTTGATAAACCTGATTCCGGTAAAATTTATTTTCAGAAAAATGATTTATTTTCATATGGGGATGAGGAAATTGCTAGTTTTAGAAATTCAAAAATTGGTTTTGTATTTCAATTTCATTATTTACTTCAAGGATTTTCAGCCTTAGAAAATGTTATGATGCCGGGTTTGATCGCGCATAAAAAAAAAAAAATTGTTGAAAAAAGTGCTTTAAATATGCTTGAAAGAGTAGGGCTTTTGTTAAGATCTTCCCACCGGGTAGAGGATTTGTCCGGTGGAGAACAACAAAGGGTTGCTTTAGCCCGCGCTCTGGTGATGAAACCGGAAATACTTTTGGCTGATGAACCTACGGGAAATCTTGATCAAAAAAACAGCAAAAGTATACATGCATTAATTGATGAATTGAACAAAGAACTTGGTATGACGGTTATTGTGGTTACCCATAATAATGAACTTGCTCGAATGATGAAAAAAATAGTTACATTAGCAGACGGGGAAATTATTCCTGTTTAATTTTGTTGTGAGAATTAGGGATACCATTATGAATAAATTTATTTTAAAAAAAGTTTTTATATTTACTATTTTATTGACTTTATTGTTTGCCGGAACTCTATTTGCCGACACTGTTATTAAAGTAGGAATTATTCCTTTTTCACTTGATGCCAAGCAGCCCAACCATCAAATAAAGACTAAAATTCCTTTGATGATTTCTGAAAAGCTTGAGCAGGAAGGTGCAAAAGTAATTTTTTTAGAATCCTTGCAAAATACTGAACAATGGAATTTTTCTCAATTTCAAAAGGCTGGGATTGAATCAGGTGTTGATTATATCTTAACCGGGTCTGTATTTGTCGCTGGGCAAAGTATCAGTATTGACGCTAGACTTATTAATATCTATGAAAAAGAAAATATTACCCCTTATTATGCAGATGCACAGACTTTTGAAAATCTTTTTTCAACTATTTCTCAACTCACCAGGGAAATAATCGGAGTACTGTATCATAAACAAATTATTACGGATATTGCAATTACCGGAAATCAAAGAGTTGAAGCTGATGCCATTTTGAGAATTATTGACACTCAAACCGGCGATATGATAAAACCCGATAATATTTCAAAGGACCTTAGAAAAATTTACAAAATGGGGTACTTTGATAATGTTTCCATTAAAAAGCAAGCACATGATAAGGGAGTTAAAATCCTTTTTGAAGTAACGGAAAAACCAAGTGTGCGCAAAGTCAAATTTAAGAAAAATCAAATCTACGAAGATCAAGAACTTGCGGATATTGTTGATACGAGAACCGGATCAATCTTAAATATACATAAAATCAACTCTGACGTAAACCGAATACGCTTAATGTATACGGAAAAAAATTATCATAATTGTTCTATTACTTATGAAATCATACCACTTGAGCATTCCCAGGCAGATATTGTTTTTTCTTGTGAAGAAGGAGATAAAATTAAAGTCGAAAAAATTAGTTTTGAAGGGAACAAACATTTTTCTGATAAAAAAATAAAGAAAGCCATGAAAACTTCAGAAAAGGGTTTTTTCTCTTTTTTTACTTCTTCCGGGGATCTCAATGAAACCGAAGTTAAAAATGATGTCATAAGAATTGAATCTTTATATAAAAATAATGGTTTTATCGACACAAAAGTATCAGATCCTATCATTGATATTGGTGAAAAATTAATTTCAATTCATTTCAAAATTAATGAGGGTGCTCAATATAAAATTGAAAAAATTGATATTACCGGTGATTTAATTCTGCCTAAAGAAGATATTTATAAAATCATTCAATCCAAAGAAACACAATTGTACAATAGAGAGGATATCAGAAATGATATTTTGACTATTTCAGATATTTATTCAAATAAGGGATTTGCAAATGCAAATATCACCCCTCTTGTAAATAAAGATGATACGCAAAAAATGATGAGTATTACATATTCAATCGATAAAGGCGAGCCTGTCTATTTTAACAGGATTTATATCAGCGGCAATTTAAAAACACGAGATAAAGTTATCAGAAGAGAAATTAAAATCGTTGAGCAGGGCCTTTACAGCAAGGAGAATATTCAAAAAAGTTTTAAAAATTTAAACCGCCTGGATTATTTTGGAGAAATCGATGTCAAGCCGGTTAAAACACAAGATGAGAACAAAATGGATTTAGATGTGAGGGTTGTTGAAAAAGAAACAGGCAACTTTTCATTTGGTGGTGGATACAGCAGTGAAGAAGCGGGCTTTTTAATGGCATCCGTTGAGGAAAGGAATTTGTTCGGCAAAGGACAAAAAGGAAAAATTGGAGCCAAATTATCCACAGAATCTACCCTTTACAACATAAGTTTTTTTGAACCCTATATTTTTGACACACCGGTTTCAGGTGGTTTTGAACTCTACAAAGAAGATAAAGAATATACTTATTATGACAAAGATGCACTCGGTTTTACATTGCTGCTCGGGTATAAGCTGCTGGATTATACCCGAATTGGATTTAATTATAAGATAGAAGATTATACAATATCAGATGTTCAAACCACCTATACCAATATGACACCCGGTTCTTTTTTAATCAGCAGTATAAAACCTTTTATACAATATGATTCCAGAAATGACATTTTCATACCAACAGAAGGTGCCCGACATAAATTATCTATTGAATATGCCGGGGAATTTTTAGGAAGTGATATTGATTATACAAAATATCTTGTTGAAACCGGCATTTATTTTCCTCTTTTCTGGAAATTCA
>JAGLNZ010000396.1 GCA_023139225.1 Desulfobacula sp.
AAACAGGTGTCATTGATTCCAGGGGAAAATTCAACCAGGCCCTTGATACACCGAGAATCCGTAAGATAGACGACATCTGGGAATATGTTCTTGTTTATAAAGAAAATACCCAGATAGACAGGGATATTGCCATTACAGAACCGGATCTTGACAACCTGATCCGGGCCAAGGGCGCCATGTACAGCGCTACAGTGACCCTGCTTGAAGAAATCGGGTTGAAGATCACTGATATTGAAAAGATCATCCTTGCCGGCGGGTTTGGCAGTTATGTTGAGCTTGAAAGCGCCATTACCATAGGTCTGCTTCCTGAAATTGATCCGGAAAAAGTCACTTATCTGGGGAACGGTTCTCTTCTGGGTTGCAAAATAAACTCTTTAACCAATGCACTTCGCCGGGATGTGGCAAATGTAGTCAATATGATGACAAATTTTGAAATGGCTGCAACGCCTTCCTATATGGATCATTATATGGGGGCACTATTTATGCCCCATACGGAACTCAATTATTTTCCAAAAGTCAAGGAGCGCCTGGAAAGGCTGCACAAATGATACAAAAAATTGGGTTTGTTCGCACTATTTTAGTTGAAAACCCGAGTTTGACCGATAATACGGCAGATGCCCAGAGGCTGGAACAAAGCCTTCGAAGGCAGTTGAGTACGGATGAAATCAGGATCCCTTTGAAATTGCTCAAAAAACTGCCCTCAAATTTAAGGTCATGGGATTTTAGAGCAAGGGCCGTCCTGTTTAAAGATCGGCACTCCTGGATAGTGGTGGACCTTTTGGATCCAATATCAAACCAATCAATTCTTGGAATGGCCATTGATATTGGTACCACAAGAATTGTAATATCGCTGATTGATCTTGAATCCGGACTGGAAATAGGCCAGAAGGGGTTTGATAATCCACAGGCAGTAATCGGGCCTGATATCCTGGCAAGGATTCATTATTCCAGGCAGACTAACGGGCTTGCCGAGTTGAACCAACTTGTCATTAACGCTGTAAACCTTAATCTATCCGCGTTGTGTGAAGAAAACGGATACAAAAAGGAAGATATCTATCTTGTTAGCGGAGCCGGCAATACTGCCATGACCCACCTGTTTTTAGGGATTGAATCCTTTGAGATCATCAAGGAACCCTATATCCCCTGTGTGAATATCCCGGATACACAGCCTGCCTGTGATTTAAACCTTGATATCAATGAAAACGGCGTGGTATTTCTTTTTCCCAATATCGGGTCCTATTTTGGCGGGGATTTGATCGCAGGTATTCTGTTTTCAAATCTTGATCAAAAACAAGATCCGTGCATCATGGTGGATGTGGGCACCAATGCAGAGGTCGTGGTGGGAAACCAGGACTGGCTTATTGCCTGTGCCGGTGCTGCCGGACCGGCTCTGGAGGGTGGGGTCAGTAAAATGGGCATGACAGCAAAACCGGGTGTGATTGATAAAGTATGGATTGATCCGGATACAGGTGACCTGATGATTCATACCATAGACGAGAAAAAACCGGTTGGTATCTGCGGGTCCGGGATGATTGATCTGGCTGCCGGCCTTTTTTTATCCAAACGGGTTGATATCCGGGGAAAATTTTCAAAGCAGATCTGTGGGGATCGCCTGTTTGAAAAAGACGGGATCAAGTATTTTATTCTTGTGGATAAAAATCATTCAGGCACAGGGGAACCGATCTGTTTAAGCCAGGTGGACCTGAACTCCTTGACCAGCTCAAAGGCCGCCATGTATACTATCTTAGAAGTGATTGTGAAAAATACGGCCGGGCTTGAATTTGAAGATCTGCAAAAGTTTTATGTGGCAGGGACATTCGGATCATTTATTAATCCCGTATCTGCCATATCCATCGGCATGCTTCCGGATATTCATCTTGAAACATTTGAGGTCTTAGGGAACAGTTCACTTGGCGGGGCAAAGGTTTTATTAAAAGATCCGGATGCCTTTGAAAGAATCATGAAGATCAGGCAATCCATCACCTATATTGAACTCAACGTCAACCAGGAATTTATGAACATGTTTTCCGGAGCAAAGTTCTACCCCCATACGGATCGGGCCAGATTCCCGTCCCTGGAAAATATGATTTAAAAAACTATACCTGTATATACAAGCTGTCTGCTTTATGGTAAACATGGGACAAATAAACAAATTGTCATTCATCATAAAGGAAATAAACCGGTATGAAAAAAATAGTTGAGTGTGTGCCGAATTTCAGTGAAGGCCAAAACAAACAAACAATAGAAGCCATAGCCGATGCGATCAGACAGACCAAAGACTGCCGTCTTCTGGATGTCGATCCCGGAAAATCCACCAACAGAACGGTCTATACCTTTGTGGGGTCCCCCAAAGCGGTTGTGAAAGGTGCCTTGAACGCAGCCAGGGTGGCAAGACAAAAAATTGACATGAGAACCCAT
>JAGLNZ010000397.1 GCA_023139225.1 Desulfobacula sp.
GATTGCTGCATGGAAAACACACAGTATAAGAAAATCTTATAAATGCCATAAGTTTATATGAATTGACTCTTTTTTTGTCAACAAATATTACTATTGAAAAGATACTTGTAATTTACATTGCGTTAAATTGGGTCTGTTCCTGTACGTTGCCGGCTTCTATCTTAATATCGGATCTTCTCATTTTCATGCAGGTATAAAAAAAGTTTGGGTTTTTAGTTTGGTCGGTTTTTAACACTTACATTAATTTTATGGAGGTAAAAATGGCTGATAGCAAGTTCCCGAGTCCCCACGAGATAGAAGCAATTCCCGGAACAGAAGGGTGGGAGAGAATGTACCCGTATCATTATCTTTTTTCAACAAAAGATAAGGAAAGAAAAGAGTATGAGGAAAATGCCTTCTGGTTTAATGATGCACTTCATTATCCCGAACCTATGTATCCATTTGATATTATTTGGGATGAAGCCTGGTTTCTGGCTTTATCACAGTTTAATACCAGAATTTTTATGATACCGCCTGCACTGGGTATCGATCACAGGATTATAAATGGAAATGTCTACATTACACCGGTTCCTGTGACTGATCCCGAAGAAGTGCAAAAAAGAATCCCTCTTTTCATGGAAAGAGCAGGATATTATTATGAAAACTGGGATAAGCTCCATGATCAGTGGGAAACTAAGATGAAAGGTATTATTACCGATCTTGAGAACATTCCCATCGGACCGCTGCCGGAAATGGAAGATATCTCCATTGTTAAAAACGGCCTTGGAACCTCTAGCGGCTATGAACTTCTCAAGAACTATGACAAGTTAATAGACTTGGGTATTCGCTGCTGGCAATACCATTTTGAGTTTTTAAACCTGGGGTATGCATCCTATGTAACCTTTGTTGATTTTTGTACCAAAGCATTTCCGGATATCCCGCTTCAGAAAATTACCCAGATGGTCGCAGGAATTGATGTAATTTTATACCGTCCGGATGATGAACTCAAAAAACTGGCTAAACTTGCCATTGAACTGGGTATTGATGCTCAAATAGGAGATGACCCCAAAGACGTTGAAACCGTAATCAAGGAACTTGAGTATTCTGATATCGGGAAAAAATGGATCAGTGCCTGGGATGAAGCCAAACATCCATGGTTTAACATTTCAACCGGAACCGGCTGGTATCATCAGGATGTCTCATGGAATGACAATTTAAATGTTCCTTTAAGCTCTGTCAGAATCTACATTGAAAAACTCAGGGAAGGAAAAAATATTGACAGGCCGATTGAGCAGATTAAGACTGAACGTAAAAAACTCATTAAAGAATACAGGGGGTTATTAAAAACCGATGAAGACAAACAGACATTTGATCAGCTTCACGGAACCTCAGAGCTTGTATTCCCCTATGTTGAAAACCATATGTTTTATGTAGAACACTGGTTCCATTCAGTATTTTGGAATAAAATGCGAAACGTTGCATCCATAATGGTTGATCATCAATTTATAAAAGATACCGAAGATGTCTGGTACCTGTCCCGAAGTGAAATTAAAGAAGCCTTATGGGATCTTGTAACATCCTGGGCTACGGGAACAAAGGGATATGGTCCTTTGCACTGGCCCGAAGAAATTGAGTGGAGAAAAGGCGTTTACCAGAAATTTAAGGACAATCGTCCTACTCCGGCGGTTGGAACACCTCCTGAAGTTATTGCAGAGCCGTTTACCATTGTGCTCTGGGGTATTACCAATGACAGCATGGCTGCATGGGCAAAATTAAAAGAAATCGGTGATCCTGATAAAGTCAATGAAATTGAAGGATTTGCAGGCTCCCCCGGCATTGTTGAAGGTATTGCAAGGGTATGTCGTTCGGTTGATGATATCGGAGAACTTAAAGAAGGCGAAATTCTAGTTGCCCCCACAACATCTCCATCCTGGGCCCCGGTATTTCAGAAAATCAAAGGCGTTATTACCGATGTCGGCGGGATCATGTGTCATGCCGCCATTGTCTGCCGCGAATATGGAATGCCTGCGGTTGTTGGAACCGGCCAGGCAACAGCTATCATTAAATCAGGTATGAAAATTAAGCTTAACGGCGATACCGGTAGAATTTACATCGAAAGGTAAGATAATATCATGGAAAAAAGACATGACTACGTTCTTTGGTTTGAAGAATGTGATCTGACATCGATTCCCATAGTCGGTGGAAAAAACGCCAGTTTGGGCGAGCTGCTGAAAGCCGGTATCCCGGTCCCTCCTGGTTTTGCAGTAACGACTAAAGCTTATAACCTTTTTATTGAACAAGGCAATATCAAAAAAGAGATATTCGATGAGCTAAAAAGTGTTAAAACCGACGATGTGGAATCCGGAGAAAAAGCCAGTAAAACCATCAGGGCACTCATTGAAAGCACAAAGGTGAATGATGATTTACAGGATTATATCGGTGAATTTTACAGAAGGCTTTCTAAAAAATGTAATGTTCCTGCGGTTCCTGCAGCAGTTAGATCCAGTGCCACAGCCGAGGACCTTCCGGGAGCCAGTTTTGCCGGCCAGCAGGACACCTTTCTCTGGGTTAGAGGAATGGATGATATTCTCAAGCAAGTAAAGAAATGCTGGTCAAGTCTTTTTACCGCAAGAGCTATTTATTACAGGACAAAAATGGGATTCCCCCATGAACAGGTGGAAATCTCGGTTGGTATTCAGAAAATGGCAAATGCATGGACCGCCGGTGTGATGTTTACATTGAATCCTGCCACAGGAGACAGCTCCGTCATTGCCATAGATGCAAACTGGGGATTCGGGGAGAGTGTCGTCAGCGGTGAATGCACACCGGATAATTTTGTCATTAATAAAATCACAGATGAAATTATTAAAAAATCAATTTCCAATAAAACCATTCTGTACACACGTGATCCTGCAGCTCATAGGGTTGTAAAACAGGATGTTCCCGCAGAAAGAGCAGAGACTCAATGCGTGGTGGATAAAGATGCCATTGAGCTTGCCAAAATCGGAAAGCTTATTGAGAAACATTACGGCAAGCCCATGGATATTGAATGGGCAATTGATAAAGACACACCCGGTAAAGCAAAGATCATGATTCTCCAAAGCAGACCGGAAACAGTATGGAGTGATAAAAAGGTGGAACCGGTCATGAAAGCCAGGTCATCAGCTCTTGCACATATTTGTGC
>JAGLNZ010000398.1 GCA_023139225.1 Desulfobacula sp.
GGACTTGTGGCCGGCAAAAAAGTCACTTGATAATTGCATAATTTAATATAGTTGAATACCCGGGCCTTGAATGATCAAATCTTGAGTTTCAGGGCCCGGTTCACAATATAACCAGTGCGCATCGCGCAGGTAACCCTATTTTTATGTCATTGGGTTACAATTGACAAAGGAGAAAAATTTATGAAAGACATGAGAGATTTTATTGCAGTCTGTGAAGAAAAAGGTCTTCTGAAACGCATTACAGCAGAAGTTGACACCCATCTGGAATTGTCACACATTGCAAAATTAAATGAAGAAGCCCAGGGGCCTGCTCTTCTGTTTGAAAATTGCAAAGGCTATGACTCACCCGTTATTACAAGTGCCGCCACAACCGTGCAACGCCTTGCCATTATCATGGGAGAATCTGAAGATTCAAGCCTGACAGATCTTTATGGTGCCTGGGCTGAAAAAGCAAAAAAACCAATCCCGCCGGTATATGTCGACAAATCAAAAGCGCCCTGCAAAGAAAATATTATGATGGGCGATGATGTGGATCTCTATAAATTTCCGGTTCCGCATTACTATCCTCTTGATGGCGGTCAGTACTACGGAACCGCTCACTTTATTATTACCAAAGATCCTGATTCAGGCTGGGTAAATCTTGGAACATACAGAAGTCAGCTTCTGGGCAAAGACAAAATCGGTACCCAGTTTATCAAGGGCAAACATGCTGATATCATGCTCAAAAAATACCAGGCTTTGAAAGAACCCATGCCGGTTGCATCCATTTCAGGCTGTGATCCCATATTGTTTATCCTTGGTGCTGCAAGAGTGGGTGCCTTCACCAGTGAATATGATGTGGCAGGTGCCTTTAGAGGCGAAGCTGTTGAAGTTGTAAAAGGTGAAGTGGTTGATCTGCCGATTCCCGCCCATGCTGAAATTGTTGTTGAAGGGTTTGTTGATGCTGAAGCATTTATGGAAGAAGGACCTTTTGGAGAATATACAGGATATTATTCAGGTGTTGGTACTGATCCCAGAAACTTCATTGACGTCAAATGTGTTACTTACAGAAATAATCCGATTCACTGGGGAACAACCGTTGGCCGTGCGGTAACCGATTCTCACATGGTTATGGCATTGTCTTATGGTGCAACCCTTTGGCAGCAGCTCAATGAAATGAATATCCCGGGCCTGAAAAACTGTTATTGCCCGCCTGAAGGTGCAGGAAGATTTCTTGCCATCATCTCCATGAAACAAATGTATCCCGGACATGTTGACCAGGTATTGACTGCAGCTATTTCTACAGAAATGGGCGCTTATGGTCTTAAAACCGTGATTGTTGTTGATGAAGACATTGATTCATTTGATATGCCAAGAGTTCTGTATGCAATGAGTTTCAGATTCCAACCCAACCGTTGCCAGGTCATTAAGAGGGGACGATCTACCCCACTTGATCCTTCTCTGCCCATTGATGCAAGATGGATTACCGGAAGGCTTCTCATGGATTGTACTATTCCTTACGAGTGGGATCCAAAACCAATCCAGATCGAACTTGATCCTGATATAGTTAAACAGGTGAAAGCAAGATGGTCGGAACTTGGATTATAGGATAATTAAAGGAAAGGATGAGTTGTGAAACCGATTCGATATAAAAAAGAGATGACGGATGAATTCCTGAAAGACGGATACTGGACCCGGGAAACATTTTATGATTTCTGGGAAAAGAATGCTAAAGAAATGCCTGATCAGGAAGCTTTGGTAGATTCAAAATACAGACTGACATGGAAACAGGCAGTTGAGCTTGTGGATGCCATGGCCATATCATGGGTGGAAATGGGACTTGAAAAACATTCCAGAGTTATTATTCAATCACCCAACAGCGTTTACGGATTTCTTGCAAGAATCGCCTGTGAACGGGCAGGATTAATTTCTCTGACTGTTTATCCGTATTTGAGGAAAAAAGAACTGACCTATATGGTGGACAGAACCAAGGCCTCCGCTGTGATTATTCTTAATATTTACAATAAGTTCAACTATCTTGAAATGTATGAAGAGCTTCAAAAAGAATTTTCCCATCTGAAAAATATCTTTCTATTTGATGACAGTGTTCCCCAGGGTGCACCCCAAGGCACTTTCTCATTAACCGCCATGGTTGAAAAAAGAGCACAATTGCCCGTGGATAAGTCCGTGTTGGAAGAAAGGCGGTTTGATCCCATTGAAAACATAGCGATTTTAACCACCACCTCGGGTACCACCGGGATTCCAAAGCTGGTTGAATGGCCGCCTGCCCCGAGGATTTGTACCTCCAAAGGCCGGGTGGATATCTGGGGTCTTTCCAAGGATGACATCACCATGGCCATTGCTCCCCATGCAGGAGGTGCAGCAGGGACTCTGACCTATTTTGCAGCACCCATTGCAGGTGCTAAAACAGTCATGCTTGAAGATTTCTCCCCTGATGCGGCACTGGCACTCATTGAAAAAGAGAAAGCAACTGCCATTGGTGTGGTACCGACCCATCTGATCAGAATGCTGGAAGCAGATGTGTCAAAGTATGATTTAAGCTCTTTAAGGTTTATTCGATCAGCGGGTGGGTATTTAGCCCCCCAGGTGGCAGAAGAAGCTGAAGAGGCTTTCGGTGCCTCCATCACAAGTGATTTGGGAACCCAGGACATGGGGTCTGTATCCGGTTGCAGGGTTGAAGATAGCAAGGACTTAAGAAGACGAACTGTTGGCAGAATGCTGCCGGGTAATAAAGTTCGACTGGCAGATAAAGAAAATAAGGAAAAAACAGTCCAGGATGGTGAACCCGGTATTCTCTATTTCAGAGGACCCCACGCACCCGCTGGATATTACCGTGATGAAGAACTCACCTCCACAGTATTTGACAAGGATGGCTGGACTACGACAGAAGATATCGTCAAGTTTGACCAGGGATGTCTCTGGATACTGGGCCGGGCCAAGGACATGATTATCCGCGGTGGTCAGAATAT
>JAGLNZ010000399.1 GCA_023139225.1 Desulfobacula sp.
ACAGGAAGATAACCTGCCTAAATTAAGCCACCACGGCATGTTTCAGACGATTACCAATATCCAGGCCAATGGTGTTAAACAGGACAGAATCGCATGGGCAAAAAAGGCTGGAAATATTTGTGAACAAGGAGATTATTATTATTTTTCAGGTTGTATCACTTATTATGATGTCGCCTTTCAATATCTTGACCTGAACATGATTGAATCAGCTGAAAATAATCTTATGCTTTTAAATAAAATGGGTATAACACCTGTTGTCAGCAATGATGAATGCTGCTGCGGTCATGATGCATTCTGGGCTGGTGATGACGATACTTTTTTGATGCTTGCAAAAAAGAACATTGAGGCCATTGCGGCAACCGGGGCAAAAACAGTAATATTCGGCTGTCCAGAAGGATATTCCATGTTCCAAGAAGCCTATACGGATTTACTGGGACCACTGCCCTTTGAAATTATTCACATTACCCAGTTTCTGGCAAAAGAACTGCCTAAGGCAAAAATTAATTTTACCAA
This sequence comes from Desulfobacula sp., assembly GCA_023139225.1. Classification (GTDB taxonomy): domain Bacteria; phylum Desulfobacterota; class Desulfobacteria; order Desulfobacterales; family Desulfobacteraceae; genus Desulfobacula. The sequence continues at coordinate 514 of JAGLNZ010000399.1, forward strand.
AAGCAGTATGAAAACGGTGACTTTTCAAGACCCTTGCAGACTGGGAAGGCGGTCCGGGATTTATGATGCACCCAGAGACCTGATCGGCCTTGTTCCGGGGACCCGTCTTTCAGAAATGGAGCATAACAGGGAAAATGCCGTTTGTTGCGGAACGACTGCCTGGATGGAATGTTCCAGTTGTTCAAAGGTCATGCAGATTCAAAGGCTCAAGGAGGCAGAGGCTGCCGGTGCTCAGATTATTATTACGGCATGCCCTAAATGCCAGATTCATTTGACATGTGCAAAGAAAAATACAGACCATAATATTGATATCATAGACCTTGCATCTTATCTTGCTGCAAATATTGAGTAAAGAAAGGATTTACAGGTATTATATAAGAAACTGGAGTTAATTAATGGCAAATCATAATACTATTCACGGTTCAGTCCTGGTGGTCGGTTCCGGTATCGCCGGAATGCAGGCTGCTCTTGATTTGGCGGATTCAGGCTATTTTGTTCATATCATTGAAAAAGCCCCTTCCATTGGAGGGGTGATGGCTCAGCTGGACAAGACATTCCCTACCAATGACTGTGCCATGTGAGTTATCGCACCTAAACTGGTCGAGGTCGGCCGGCACTTAAATATAAAACTTCACACCCTTTCCACTGTTCAACAGATCCAGGGGGATGCTGGTGATTTTACTGTATCAATTAAACAGGCTCCCAGGTATGTGGATATGGATAAATGCATTGCCTGTGGGGAATGTACTAAAAAATGTCCCGGGAAAACCCCGGATGAGTTTAATGAAGGCCTTGATAAAAGAAAGGCCATTTATGTGCCGTATCCCCAGGCAGTGCCCTTAAAATATGTCATTGATCCGTCAAGATGCTTAAAACTGACCAAGGATAAATGCGGAGCCTGTGAAAAAATCTGCCCCACAGGCGCTATCAATTATGATGATAAAGAAGAGATCATTACCTTGAATGTGGGATCAGTCATCATGGCAGCCGGGTTCAAACCGTTTGATCCTTCAAAACTGGATAATTATCACTATTCAAAATTTCCCAATGTAGTAACCAGTATCGAGTTTGAAAGAATCCTGTCTGCCGGGGGGCCCACTTTCGGCCATATAGAATGTTACCCGGACAAGTCTGAACCTAAAAAGGTTGCCTGGCTTCAGTGTGTGGGTTCAAGGGATAATAATAAATGCGATAACCCGTATTGTTCTTCTGTGTGCTGCATGTATGCCGTCAAAGAAGCCATGATGTCAAAAGATCATATATCCGGCGAGTTTGAGGCATCCATATTTCTGATGGATATGAGAACCTATGGAAAAGACTTTGAAAAATACTATGAACGGGCAAAAGATGAAGGTGTCAGGTTTGTCAGGTCCAGGATTCATACCATTACAGAGGATGAAAACCATAAGCTTGACTGTATTTATGTGACGGAAGATGGAAAAAATGTCCAAGAAACCTTTGATATGATCGTTCTCTCCGTGGGAATGGAAACTCCGGACGATCTTGCCCGTGCAGTTAAGGATATGGGAATTGAACTCAATTCCAATAATTTTGTTGCCACATCGAGTTTTTCACCGGTTGAAACCTCCCGTAAAGGCATTTTTGTGTGCGGTGCGCTTCAGGAACCCAAAGATATCCCCATGGCGGTAATGGAAGCCAGTGCCGCTGCCTGTGATGCCGGAACCAGTCTTTCCGTGTCAAGGGGGACTCTCACCCACACCAGGGAATATCCCGCAGAGAGTGATGTTATCAATCAAGATCCCAAGGTGGGTGTGTTTGTCTGTAACTGCGGAACAAATATTGGCGGAATCGTTGATGTCCCGTCTGTTGCGGCATATGCAAAAACCCTTCCCAATGTGGCGTATGTCGAGGAGAACCTGTTTACCTGTTCCCAGGATACCCAGGATAAGATGAAAAAGGTGATTGCTGAGAACAACCTGAATAGGATCGTAATCGCCGCCTGTACCCCGAGAACCCATGAAGCGCTTTTCCAGGAAACTTTAAGAGATTCAGGCTTAAATAAATATCTTATTGAAATGGCCAACATCAGGAACCAGTGTTCCTGGGTCCATTCAAAAGAGCCAAAGCTTGCCACGGAAAAATCCAAAGACCTTGTGCGCATTGCCGTTGCAAAGGCTGCCCTTATGAGACCTTTGTCACAACCGTCTGTCAATGTCGTGCAAAAAGGACTTGTTATCGGCGGCGGGGTTACAGGTATTACAGCAGCCCTTGGCCTTGCCAAACAGGGATTTTTTACCACTTTGGTTGAAAAAAATGACGTGCTGGGTGGGAATGCCCTGCACCTGAATCATACCTGGAATGGTGAATCAGTGGCTCAAAACGTAAAAGCCCTGGTTCAAGAAGTTGAGGACCATCCGCTGATTGAAGTGTTTACCAACACGATAGTATCGTCAACATCCGGGTTTATAGGAAATTTTAAGACCGTTATTGCAACCGGCAGCAAGGAGCAGGTCATCAACCATGGTGCCGTCATTGTTGCCACCGGTGCAAAGGAAAGCAAACCTGATGAATACCTGTATGGAGAGGATGAAAGGGTTTTAACACACCTTGAACTTGACAGGGCCATAGCTAAAGATAATGCATTTGTTAAAAACACGGATACTGCCGTGTTCATCCAGTGCGTGGGATCAAGGCAGCCTGAAAGATTATATTGTTCAAAGGTCTGCTGTACCCATTCCGTAAAATCCGCCCTAAAATTCAAAGAGCTGAATCCTGATATGAAAGTGTACGTGATTTACAGGGATATCAGAACCTATGGGCAAAGAGAAGAACTCTACAGGCAGGCAAGGGACAAAGGCGTTATTTTTATCCGGTATTCTTATGAAAACAAACCAATTGTTCAAAAACAAGATGATTGTATTTCAGTAAAGGTGAAAGATCACGTGCTTGGAATGGATCTTGATATCAGTACGGATTTGCTTATCCTTGCATCTGCCATTGTGCCGGAAGACAACCGGACCCTTGCCCGGATGTTCAAACTTTCCTTGAATGATGATAATTTTTTCATGGAAGCCCATGCAAAACTCAAACCGGTTGACTGCGCAACAGATGGGGTATTCCTCTGCGGTCTTGCCCATGCACCTAAACCCATTGACGAGTCAATATCCCAGGCCATGGCTGCTGCTACAAGGGCGGTTACGCTTCTTGCCAAAAAGAAGATGAACATGGACGGGACTATCGCCTGGGTGGATCAGGAGAAATGCAGTTCATGCGGCGTATGTGTATCCATCTGTCCTTTTTCTGCCCCGTCTTTTACAACTGAAGGACGGTATGAGGGTAAGGCTGAAATAAACCCTGTTCTCTGCAAAGGATGCGGCCTGTGTGTTGCTTCCTGTAGATCAGGAGCCATACATCTTAAAGGATTTGATACCCATCAGATATTTGCCCAGATATTTGCCTTAGATGAAATTGAATCAGGCGATGCAGGACAAACAGACGATAAAAATGAAACAGGCAAAGAAGATGAAAAAAATGCAGCCACTGCTGCTGTATAAGGAGATATGAATAATGAGTGAAAAAAAATTAAAAATAATCAG
>JAGLNZ010000004.1 GCA_023139225.1 Desulfobacula sp.
TTTAGTCCTAAAAAATAAGCATGTCAAGGAAACAAAATTATTTTATATTGTTATAATAAGTTTTATTAAAGGCTGTTTATATGAGCGTAGTGATAATTTATATTTGACCTTCATCTTTAAGCCAATCTGCTATTTTTTGAGAGCAGTACAACCGGATCAAGGCATTCAAATATTAGCCCGGCAAATATAGGTGAGTATGTCTGGTTTCCATTCACTGCCATTGGTGTTTATTCGAGTACATAGATGTTCTTCTTCGCACAGATATCCTTGAGCACTTTTGGCCATACAGATATGGTAACCTCCCCAAGATGAGCCGCTCGCAAAAGATACATGAAGGTTCTTGACTGTCCGATGCCGCCCCCGATACTAAGTGGTATTTTATCGTTAAGAATGGCCTGGTGATAGGGGAGATTGAGAAAATCCTCCTGGCCTGACATCTTGAGCTGGATTTTGAGCGTCTCTTTCGTGACCCTTATACCCATGGATGTCAGCTCATGACGTCGTTTTGTCACAGGATTCCAGACCAGGATATCGCCGTTTAACCCATGGTATTGCTCTTCGTTAACCATACTCTGGGTAGCCCAATCGTCATAATCAGCGGCCCGCAGCTCGTGAGGATAGCCGTCTTTCAAAGGCCAGCCAATGCCGATGATGAAGACAGCCGCAGCTTTTTCCAAAAGAATCCGTGTCTCACGTTCTTTACGCGGCAGGTCCGGGTACAGGTCAAGAATTTCTTCGGCATGAAAAAAAGTGAGTTCCTTTGGAAAATCAGGATATTTGGAAGTCTTGAGTTGAGGAAACATTTCCTGCACCATGTTCCCAGCGCCCCGGATAACCTTCCATATTCTGGTAACAATATCCTTAAGAAAGTCGAGTGTGCGGTCTTCATCTTTAATAGCAATTTCCCAGTCCCACTGATCCACGTACGCGCTGTGGTCATGATCTAAAAAGTAGTCCTTACGCACAGCCTTCATGTCGGTACAGATGCCTTCACCGATTTTGCATCCGAACTGCGCAAGCGCCATGCGTTTCCATTTTGTGGCAGCCTGGACAACCTGGGCCTGTAAGGGGGTGTCGAGCCCAAGCCCGCAAGGGAATTCCACGGGTGTCCGCGACCCATCGCGATCCAGATAATCATTCACACCGCTGTCCCTATCGACGATAAGGGGAACCTGGACCATCTGCATATTGAGTTCATTGCAAAGGTTTGCCTCAATATAATTTTTTACTGCAAAGACAGCCTTCATTCTTTCCATGGGTGTAAGAAGGGCCTTGTAGTCCTTGGGCAGCTCACTTTCCAGGAGACTGTAATCACCTATCCCCGGTCCGGCCAGGTCTCTTTTCTTGTCTGTCATGTTGCTTCTCCTCTTGCTGGTCAGCCCTGTCATTTTATCGGGGCATTGGCACCGACGGAACACGCTTGAGCAAAAAATACAAGATGTCAGCCTTTGAAATCTATCTCCAATGGCCAGTTTTGCAATTTTAGCAATGGTATCTGAGTTGAGCAATTAAAAATAGAATCATTTTCAATTACAATATAATATACAATAAAAAATGTATCAACCTGAATATCTTGATTAAAATAATCTGGATAGCAATTTAAAATTATTCTGTTCAAATCGAACTCGGCCTGCTATGCAAGCCGGATGAATTTTAAGATGTTCAGCTAATTCAAGCACATTCTTTTTTGTAGGATCTAATTTTGCAGTAGAGAAGGACCACACTTCATTCGGTATTAAAGAGTCTATAGCAAGACAATCTGCTTCGTCTTTCATGTCTTGAATTGAATATAATCAGATAAAATACTTTTGGTTCTGTGTAAAAAATCATCACAGTTCTGTAGCTTTTAGCAACATTCGTCAAGACATCCTATCCATAGCCCATTTGAATTTATATCTTCAAAAGTATCAGGCAGTCGTGTAGTAAAAAGTTACACTTGTATGTCAACCATGCATGGTCGCTTGAAATTTTTTCATATCTATATGCAATATAATCCTTTTATTTCAATGAGATAGTTTTAAATTATTCCATTTTTTTTCTGTGGTACCGGGTTTGCAATGTCAATAAATTAACGCATTTATCCATAACAGACAAAGGAGGTGTACAATGAGATACCAAAAACATAAAAATATTGTCAAAGGGTTTCAAGTGGTTGAAAACGAGTGTATCTGGATGAAAGCGGGTATTGTTAATTTCAGATTGTGTGACAATGTGTATGACTGCCGAACCTGCCCGTTTGATAAGGCCATGCAGAAAAAAATGAAGGCAAACCGCCAACTGGGTTACCAGGGAGACGGTTCAGCATTGGCAAAAAAATTAAAAACCATTTACAAATGGTACCCCCGTCCCTGCCGTCACGTGCTGACCGGTCGTGTCGATGAACCCAAAGTCTGTATTCTGAACTATGAATGTTATCACTGTGACTATGACCAGATGCTGGATGAGGAAGACTTGAACGGGCTCAGCAAAAAATCGGCCTTTTCACTGGCATCCGGGTACTGCCTGGCGGACGGCTATTACTATCACACGGGGCATACCTGGGCGCGGTTCGGGCATGGCGGACGGGTGACGATCGGGTTTGACGATTTCATGGTCAAACTTTTTGGCACCCCTTCAAAAATTTCGATTCCCCCCATCGGCACTATTTTGAAAAAAGATCATGCTGAGCTGACATTTTCCCGCTCGAACAAGAAAGCCACAGCAGTTTCACCTATCACAGGGGCTGTGCTGGCAGTCAACAGCAAAGCACAGGAGCACCCGGAAATCATTCATAAAGATCCTTACCATGAAGGCTGGCTGTGTGTCATTGAGCCAGATATGCCCAAGCGAAACCACAAGGGGCTTTTTTTCGGAAAAGAAAGTCTTGAATGGACAGACCGTGAAAGCCAGAGGCTTTTACACCTGATCGGGCCGGAATACCAGGATCTGGCTGCCACGGGCGGTGAGCCGGTAGATGATGTATACCGTAGTTTCCCTGAGATTGGATGGGAACTGCTTGTAAAGGAATTTTTGAGAACCGAAAAACAATAAGGGGTATCTGTTCAAGGTGTCAGGCGCCTTTCGCAGTCCCGGCAAAGAAAAAAGGGAATATTGTCCAAATCGTCAATGGCACCGGAAAAGTGCATGACACATTTGTTTTCATCACAGTGGAAAAGGCTGAACAGGTGCCCAAGTTCATGGAGGGCTACTTTCGCTGCCCTCTCATAACAAAGGGAAGGCGGTGGCAATGATCCGTCGGTGTTCCTATTCAGTCTGAACAGAGAAACCAGGGCGAGATTGCCGCCCTGGACGGCTTGACCGTAAACGTGATTGAAAATAGGAACAAAAATATCCTGGGACATTACCCCGACAATTTTAGAATAATCGCTAAAATCCCATGTATCAAGCTCGTTGATGATGATGCCGGCATCATACTTGAGCCGCCTGTTATCAAAGGCGGATTTAGGAACGGACCGCATGGGCAGAACAGTAGCTGGCCATTTGTAATAGGCTGTAATATTGGCTGCGATAACCTTTAGCACGAGCGCCGGGACCTCTCCCAGCGGCACCACTCCGATCTGTTTTTTCATCTGCGTTTTTTTAAATTGTCCCGTTTAATAATTTTATGGAGCGTCACGCGGTTTATGCCAAGGATTTCTGCCGACCGGGTAATTTGCCAGCCCTGTTCATCCAGTATCCGAAGGATATATTCTTTTTGTACAGCCTTTAATGTCTGTCCCGTGGGTGCAGCTCCCCGTGCCGGCTGTAGAAATGAAAAATCTCCGGCATTGAGAGTTCGGGATTTACTCAACACAACGGCGCGTTCAATGGCATTTTCCAGTTCTCTGACATTTCCCGGCCAGTCGTAAGACTTCAACAGCGTGATGGCATCTGGTTTGATCTTATCCACATTTTTCGTGGTTTCATGGCTGTATTTTTCCATAAAATGCTCCACTAGAAGCTCAATATCATCTTTGCGCTCCCGCAAGGTTGGCAGGTGGATTTTTATCACGTTAATGCGGTAATAAAAATCTTCCCTGAACACTCCGTCAATGATGCGCTCCTCAAGGTTATGCCGGGTAGCGGAAATAAGGCGAAAATCAACCTCAAAAGGTGTTTTGCTGCCGACACTGAATATCTTTTTGTCCTCCAGCACCCGGAGCAGATCTACCTGCATCTTTGCACTGATATCACCGATTTCATCCAAAAACAGGGTGCCGCCGGAAACTATTTCCAGAAAACCTTTTCTGGCATGTACCGCCCCGGTAAACGCCCCTTTTTTATGTCCGAACAATTCACTTTCCATGAGCGTGTCCGGCAGTGCGCCGCAGTTGATGGCAATAAAGGGGAGCTCTGCCCTTGGACTTTTGGCATGGATGGCTTTTGCCACCAGTTCTTTTCCCGTACCGGTTTCCCCGGTGATCAAAATAGATGAATCACTCTGGGCCACTTCCGGTATTAATGAATACAGTTTTTTCATGGGTGCTGACTGACCGATGATGTTGTCAAACCGGGTGATCTGTTCCAGATGTCCTTTTAAGTAATGATAATCCGATGTGATTTTTTGCTGGCAGATGATCCTTTCCACCACCAGTGATAGCTGGTCCGGCTTGAAAGGTTTAAGCAAATAGTCGCTGGCACCGGTGCGCATGGCTTTTACCGCGCTTTCAATGGAACCGTAGGCGGTAATGATCACGACCATGATATCCGGGTAATCCTTTTTTACTTTTTCAAGCAGTTCAAGGCCGTTCATACCCGGCATTTTAATATCCACAAACAATAGCTGAAAGGGCTTTAGTTCAAGTTTCTTCAGGGCTTCTGAACCAGAAGCGGCAGTATCCATTTCATGACCGTATTGTTCAAACCAGTTTAAAAGAGATTCCCGGACAATCAACTCGTCATCCACGATCATGATTCTCATTTTATTATCCATGCTTATCCTCCGTCAGAATCATGGTCAACCGAAAATATCACAGGAAAAGTCAACGTGAATGCAGAGCCTTCTCCCTCCCGGCTGTCGATTTTTATAGTCCCCTTGTGGTTCTTGACCACACCGTGCACAATGGACAGTCCAAGCCCCGTACCCTGGCCGACATCCTTTGTGGTAAAAAAAGGATCAAACAGGTTATCCTTTAACTCTTCCGGGATACCGTACCCGGTGTCCCGAATTTCAATACAGGCGTTTTCCGATTCCTTATCCATCCAGGATGTAACAGCTAGATCTCCTCCCTCCGGCATGGATTCATTGGCATTAGAAATCAGGTTCAGGAAACATTGCTGAAGCTGGTTGATATCCCCTTCAAGCATTAGCGGCGCAGGGTACAGGTCTGTTGCCAGTTTGATATTCCCAAGTTTCAGCTTATGCCGGGTAAGGTTGAGAACTGCATTTAAAATTTCGTTTAAATCGATATGCTTATATTCCAGGTCGGATTCCCTGGCAAAGGAGAGCATCCCGGAAACGATACTCCCGCATCGCTCCAGTTCCGTTGACATGAGCGACAGGTGATCTTTGAACTTTTTTAAGTGATCATCACTGAGGCGCCCGGCATTTAAAATACTCAGCATATAATCACAAAATGTCAAAAGCCCCTGGATGGGGTTGTTGATTTCATGGGCGCAGCTTGCCGCTAATTTGCCTAAAGAAATCATCCGGTCTTCCTGAATCATTTTTTGGATATCGGATTTAAATTTTTTAACCCGCTTGTTCCACCGGTTTGAGAACTCAGCCGTAATATCCCGCCAGAATTCGATAACCTGTATGACATTGCCGTCGCCATTCTTAATTGGATAGGTGACAAGGTCGCAATACATCAGATTACCGTCCGGTCCAGGATGGTCGTGGATCACATGGGCATTTTTGCCGGTCCTTAACGTTTCCAGCATGGGACACTTCACCCCGGGGAAAACACTTGAACAGGGGGCCTTTATCCCATGGGAAATTTCATAACAATGGGCACCGATAACGTTGTCCTTTGTTTTTTTTACCGTATTGAGATAGGCATCATTGACATCGATAATGGTAAAATCCGTATTCATGATGACAATAGCAGCCGTACTCTGCTGGATCAGTAAATTGGAAAAAGTTTTTTCGGCAACAAGCTTTTTTTCGGTTGATTTCAGCCGCTGGTTCGTATCCAAAAGGTTGCGTAGTATTCTGCTGATATTGTACTCAAGGACACCGACGCCCTTAGGTTTCAAACGGATGATTTCTATAAGCACGTTCCGGCTGCCCGTAAGCTCCAGGACACTGTCAAGGTGTTCAATATTCAGCAAATTATGGAGATCATCGGTCGTATAAATCCCCATTTCTTTGGCAAGAAGGATACCCTCTGCGGTGTCGTTTTTATCGCACACCCCCAGTATTCTGACATCGAAAAAAGGAAAAGGATCATTTTCGAGCAGCTCAAGGAAAAATCGGCAAGTTCGGCCGCCGCCCACAATGGCGATATTAAGTAAAAACGTCTCATTCACATGATTCCCGGGGATATTGTTTTTAGTCTCCATCTGGCCATCCTCCAGTTTAATAATACTGCCCCGTCCTTAAGACGATCTCCGCTTGGAGTTCGCTTTTAATGGATCGCGTACTCGCAAGGTGGCATCAAACCCTTTTTTAGCATAACCGCCTTTTTCAACAGCGGCATACTATCCAGAAAATTGAAATTGATGGTACCATTTTAACTGTATCGTAACAGGTTTCAGTTTTTCAGAAGCGTTTACCTGGTGCCTGCAAAAAATCAACCCAATTGCAGCAAGAAAGATAAAAAGAAAATTTAGGATATTCATAAACGCTCCAGAGTTGTTTATTAATCCTTTTGAATCACATTATATATTATATAATTTTAAATTCGTTCAAACAACTTATTTTTCACCCGGCCGGCAGGTATCTGTTTTGAACCATCACCTGGAAAACAGCAAGAGGGTCTGAGAATGTCAAACTGCCGATATGGGTGTTTAAAAAATTCCCCCAGATAAATTTAAAACCTGCGGCGTTCAGTATGGGAAGCATGATAAAAAAGCAGCTCAATTATGATTGCAGTTTTATTTTCTGAAGTCTGATGGATTGCTATCATACCATCTGTTAAAGGCACGGTTGAACGAACTGGTTTCTGAAAATCCAAGGAAAAATGCAATTTCCGTAATGGAATACTCGTTTTGTGCAAGATACTTTTTTGCCAGGGATTTTCTGGTATCATCCAGAAGCGTCTTAAAACTTGTCCCTTCCTTTTTCAATTTGCGGTACAGGGTCTGGCGGGTCATATTCATCCTGGCAGCCACTTTTTCAATATCAAGATCCCCTTCTGCCAGGCATTTGTTGATCCAATAACGGACTTTTTTAGTGATGGTTCGCCGTCCGGCAAGTTTCCCCATTAATGATTCGGCATACTGGAGCAGACCAGAGTACAGGTGAGCACTTCTTTTCCCCAGTTTAAGGGCCAGCACAGACTTGTGAAAAACCAGGCGGTTTTCAACCCTCTCAAAGAGAATCGGTGATCGGAATACCTGTTCATATTCATCTATGTAGGACGGGGCAGGGTGCTGGAACTCGACCCTGACAGGGGAAATCTCCACATTGGTATATCGGCGCAGCCGGGTTACAGCAACGCTGAAGTTGCGCTCCATGGCAAGGGATGACATGTAGGCAGGGTCTTCAGTAGTATAGACCACGGCCACCTCGTTATCATTTATCTCAAGTGCCACCCGGTCTCCTTCGTTTGCCAGCTTGACAAACCTGATATACTGCCGGAGCCCCTCACCGGCTGTCCGGCTGTTGAATACTATATGACCCACCAGACTCATGCGTTCATGGCTGATTTTTCTGCCCAGATGGAGAGCAAAGGCAGGGTCATTGGACCATTGCTGACCCATTTCAAGGAATCGATTCCACTGGGTTACCGGGATTCGGATATCCGGGTTTTCCAGATTCTGCCTGGTCAGACCGGCTTTTTTTTCAAGCTCGGCGGCATTTATACCGCTCTCTGTCAGTATTTTAAAGGCGGACAGGAATGTGGAAGCTGCTATGGTAGGTTCCATATCCATGAATATGACATACTCCCTTGTTGTTTATTGCCTCTGCCATATTTAAATTAAATGATACCAAGTGTCAAATAATTGATGCCCAGAGTGAACTTAAATATTTGCCATTCATGGTAATGTTTACGTGATTGACGTATTTTTACTTTGCAGCACAAGCAGTTGTTAAGGAGCCGGCATGGAGAAAAAAAAACAGAGAGCAGCAACGTCTGAACAAGGGGTGGTATTCCCTCTGGACAAACAGGGCAAAAGACCTTCCACAGCTATTGTTAAAAAAATAATGGCCGGAACAGTGGCAGATATATACCCGAACCTGGCAGACAGTATTATAAAAGAAAAGAAATGGCGCAGTACATACCCGAAATATGTTCATCAGATTAACACAACAGGCATCCAAACGGCTCAAAACGCGCTTACCATTGCCCGAAAAGGGCTTGAAACAGCTTATAAAACCATGCGCTTTGTGAGGGATGATAAGGAAACCGACATTGACACGGCAATGGCTGCCTACACAAAACCTGTATTTCATACCGGTATTATCAACGGTCAAAGTCCGCATAAAGGGAA
>JAGLNZ010000040.1 GCA_023139225.1 Desulfobacula sp.
CCTGGATGAAGTCACAAGCATTATACCATTATGTTGCGAGTGGGTCTAACCTACTAAATTTAAAGGAAATTTTCGCTATCTGTCGTGCAAATCAATATTGTTTTTAAATTCAACATGTTAAAAAAGATTTTAAAAAATTTCAAATTCACTGACAACATAATTTTTTGTTTTACTACATACCTCTCCGAGGCTAGCAAAAGCTGCTTCAGTGGTTCATAAACTGTCAAGCCAGGCAAGGATTTCAGCATTGTTTTTCCAGTCGATCAGCTCGTCAATTTTTTTGTCATGATTTATTTTCGATTGCATGTATTCCATGAGCTTATTCTGGATTACCCGTTTTTTTGACAGATCCAGCTGTAGATAGGTCATTGTTGATTCAACGCTTTGATGACCAAGGCGATTTTTGATATCCGATACCGGCGCCCCTGAGGTGACCATATTGACCGCACACGAATGCCTGAAGCAATGAGCCGGGCTCAGTCCCTTCAGCCGTTTTTCCGGCAATGCTGTGGTTAGATATTTCCGGCAAATTTTGTTGATGCCGTGCCGGGTCATTCCCCGCTTCCGCTGGTTGATAAACAGCCTATGCGCAAATAAGTGGATGGGATCTACCCGGTGATTGGTAATGTAATCCGAGATCAATGAAGCGGTTCTGGAGCATAGGTTAATCAACCGGTACCGGTTTCCCTTTCCCAGGACCGCAATGGTTTCGTTCTCAGGATCAAAATAGCCAAATTCCAGTGTGGCAATCTCACTGGCCCTGGCACCGGAGTCATAAAGCAAATGAAGAATGGTAAAATCCCTCATACCTTCATTCTTTTTCAGATCGACGGCACTGAAGACCTTCATGATTTCTTCAGGGTGTAAAAATCCCATCACTTTTTTTTGGGCCCTTTTCTGGGGGATAGTCAGGAGGACTTCAGCGATTCGTTTTTTATCCGGATGCATAAACCGGATCATCTTGGCCAAAGACTTGATCACGGCCAAGCGGTGGTTTCGAGTCTGAACGCTATTTTTTCGATCTTTTTCCAGATGGTGCAGAAAAGCGAGCACTGCATCCACCGTTAAGTGTTCGATTTTCAAAGACTTTATTTTGATTGAGTGATAACCAGCCAGGAAGTGCAGGAACAAAGAAAAGGTCTGCTTGTAAGCTTTGATGCTTTGCTCACTGGCCCCTTTTATCAAGGGCAAGTATTGAGTAAAATACTGATGCAGGCAACTTGTCAATCTCATGCACCCTCACTCTTTGATATCGAAAAATCAAGCATTTGGCGACGATGCTCAGCATCCAGTATCTTCAAATAATGGGTTGTATATTTGTATTTGCTGTGCCCCATGTAAGCTGCCAGTACCGGCAGAGCATTTTGACAGGATTTGCCTTGTTGTTTAATTCGTTTTAGCGTATTCACGGCAAACGAGTGGCGCAGGGAATGATGTGAAGGTCTGCTGAAGTTTGTAGTACCGATTATTTTTCGGGGCTGATCAAGATTAATATATGTGAGAGCCTTTTTAAATCTTCGATTTATAAACATACGTATCAGTTTATCCCCTTTCACCTTTACCAGCAAAAAAAGACTGTCATCTTCATCAGGGAATAACAGACGAATTTTTAACAGGTTGTTTATTTCATGGGCTACGGCTTTTGGTATAGGGATCAATCGATCTTTTCTAAATTTTGTCTTTTCAATATAGATGGTTCTTTCTTCGGGTCTGTAATGAGTTTTCAATAAATTAAGGGGCTCCGAGGTTCTAAGTCCGCATCGAGCCATCAACAAAAAAGCGATATAGGCACTAAAATCTGATAAATAAAACTTCTCAGTTGTTCGCATCAACTGGATTACAGCTTTGAGGAATAAATCTGTTTCTTCTGGAGAAAATATAAAAGGAATAACTTGATTTTCCTGTAGTTCAGTAATTTCCTGTAACGGATTTTTCAGGATCAAATCTTTTCGTATAAGATAATTGAAAAAGATCTTGATCATTCTAAAACTCATATTTATCGATCGGTTTTCAAGCTCAAGATCTGCTCTGAACCGGATAAAAAATAACGGATCAAATGATGCCCAAGTCACTTGTTTTTCAACCATATGTATATCAAGTAGCTGAAGGCAGTATACCATTGATGTATTTGAATACCCCAGTTGAAAACGATATTCGATAAAATCTTCCATTTGTTCAGCCAAAAAGCTTTTAAAACGTTTCATTGAGGATAACCTCCCGCATTAGGTTGATATGAATGCTCAGATACTTTTTGGTTGAGTCGAGGCTTTTATGCCCCATCATTTCTTTGATTTCATAGATGGATACACCGGACTCCAGCATATTCTGGGCAAATGAATGCCGCAGCCAGTATGTGCTCGACTCAAAATTGTTTCCAGCCATGCATTCTTTCACATATCTTGTTATATCACCTGTGTTGACAGGTTTATAAGGTGGGATCAGTTGTAAAAACAAAACCCGATGTTCACTTTTTGGCCTCCCTCCAACGATATAAGCGATGATTGCTTTGATGGTGTCATCCGGAAGTGGAAGATGAGCCGGACTACAGTTTTTTCTGGATCGAATGAAAATTTCTTTTTGTTTGAACAAGATATCATCCAGAGTTATCAAGCTGATTTCTTTAGGGCGTAATCCCAGATAATAAATCAGGTGCATCGCAGCATAAGTGCGAAGATCTTTTGCATTAGACAGATCGAGACTGCTAAACAGTTTCTCGACTTCTTTCGGACGTAAAAATTTAGGTGGATTTGAATGCCCAAACTTTGGAGGGCTTACTACTAATGGGGCAAGGTCCTTTTTGATATACCCTTCTCGATATAGATATTTTAAAAATTGACGCAGATTTGATCTATGTATCCTACATGCCCCAGAAGCATAATTTTTATTATAATGTCCTAAAAAATGATCAACCTGTCCGATCGATATTTTACAAAGGGAAATATTTGATTTTTTAAGATAGATATTAAAGCCGGATAGTGTTCTCCACACGCCCTGGACAGTTTGTTTACTGCGAACTTGAGATCTATAATAATTCAAGTATTGCTCGTATTCTGTTGGCAGTGCGTCCTGTTCTACCCTATATTCTTCAGGAATTTTACAGCTCTTTATAAAACGCTGGGTAAATCCTTTGTTCGAAGCAGGTGTCATGGTCAGTTCACCCTATTTTAAAATTGCTTGAAGGTATTTTATACTGTCAACAAACCCGGTGCTGTGCCAGGCCATTACCATATCAAT
>JAGLNZ010000400.1 GCA_023139225.1 Desulfobacula sp.
AATAGCCGCTGGTGCCGATGAAAAGCTCAGATGCTGCAGGATCGTTTTTTTTCATTTAAATCTCCAGCCCCTTCGGTCCGCGAACAATACCGATAACCTTGCCCTGGATCAATATTTCATCAAATTCATATTGCTGGGATCTGAAATCCGGGTTTTCAGGCCGCAGTTCAATAAAATCCGGGTGAAGGAAAAACCGTTTTACCGTGGCCTCTTCATGGTGGATAAGGGCCACGACAATCTCTTTGTTATGAGCATATTGCCGGGGTTCGCAAATGGCCAGATCCTGGTCAAGGATGCCTGCGTTTTTCATGGAATTTCCCTGGATTTTGAGGGCAAAAAGGTTCTGGCCCGGATATATTTTTGCATCTACCAAAAGGCTGCCTTCCCATTCCTGCCGGGCATACATGGGGAGCCCTGCCGTGATGCGGCCAATGACAGGAATCTGCTTTTGTCTTTGTGCAATGTGTAAATCCCCGACATCATCCAGGATATGGAGGGTCCGGCTGTATCGGCCCTCCCGCCGGATATACCCCTTGTCTTCAAGGGCTTTAAAAGTCTGAGCAACTGCGGCATGGCTGATGGCAAGTTCGGCGGCAGCCGTACGAAGGCTTGGGGAAATTTTGTTTTCTTTGATTTCCTGTTTCAGGTAATCAAGCACTTTTTGCTGGTTTCGGGTCAGTTGCAGTCTCATACTAAACCTTTTTTTGAGTTTTTTTATAGTGTGACAGTCCTTGAGACAAATGTCAATATGAATGTAAATGTTTTGTAAAGGAAAAATTTAAACAAAATAAAATGTGTTTTAATATGGTTAGACCATTTAAAATTTTTTATCGCTTTGCCAGTCTTGGGTTTGTGGCAACCCGTATGCAGGCCGTGGATTTTTTTTGGTTGACAACCTATAACAGATGGGCTACAGAAATCTACAATCAGGCTATAGAAGCGCTTTTTAAGCTGTTTACGGGTGTTAAAAATTTAACGGGTTTAATGATTTGTATGGCACAACTAGAATTAAAAAATGTTAGTGTAAAGTTTGGTGGATTATTGGCATTATCCAGTTTGAGTTTTACCATTGGCGGTGGAAAGATTGTGGGCCTGATCGGCCCCAATGGTGCCGGCAAAACCACTGTATTTAATGTTCTTACAGGTGTTTACCAGGCATCGGAAGGGAATGTGACCTTTAACGGGGAGACCCTTCTGGGCAAAAGGCCCTATGTGATTTTTGAAAAAGGGATTGCCAGAACATTTCAAAACATTCGTTTGTTTTCCGCAATGACCGCCATTGAGAATGCGATGGTAGCAAGACATTGCAGGTCAAAAAAGGGTATTGTCGGCGCCATCTTAAGAACAGGTTCCCAGAAAAAAGAAGAAGCCTATATTCAAGAAAAGGCTTTGGAAGCATTGAAGTTTATGGGAGTTGATCAGTATGCCGACACTGTGGCGTCAAATCTGCCTTATGGTCTCCAGAGAAGACTTGAAATTGCAAGAGCCATAGCATCGGAACCCCAGGTGCTGCTTTTAGATGAGCCTGCCGCAGGAATGAACCCTGCAGAATCCTCGGAATTAATGAAAGACATTACACGCATATCCCAACTTGGTATTGACGTTCTCCTTGTGGAGCATGACATGAAGGTTGTGATGGGTGTGTGTGATCATATTGTATGTGTTGATCATGGTGTTAAGATTGCTGAAGGTGATTCACATGAAATTCAGAATAACCCAAAGGTAATTGAAGCGTATCTTGGTCAGCCGGCCAACCAATAATTTTTAGGAGGAAATGATGAGAAAAAGAGTTTTATCTATTATAGTAATGGGCCTTATTCTGGTTCCATTTATGTTTACCGCAGTTTGCGCAAAAACCTTGAAAATCGGTTCAATGAGTCCTTTAACAGGTCCCTATGCTGCAGATGGCAATGATATTAAAAACGGCGTTTTAACAGCAATCTCAGTCATTGAAGCTGAAGGCGGAATCCCGGGATATGACAAGATACAGCTTTTCCCCCAGGATACGGCATGTGATCCCAAACAGGCAGTTGCCTCAGCCAACAAACTGATCAACCTTGAAGTTGCCGGTGTTATCGGTGCATATTGTTCTTCTTCCACCATTCCTGGTTCAGCAACCCTTGATGAAGAAGATATTATCATGATTACCCCTGCATCCACCCATCAGGATGTTACGGACCGTGGTCTTCCCTACATGTTCAGAATGTGCGGAAGAGACGATGCCCAGGCTCCTGCTGCAGTAAAATTCATGAAAGAAGCCCTTAAGGCAAAAACCATATTTATTGTTGATGATAAAACCACCTATTCCCAGGGGCTTGCCGAGGGTGTTGCAAAGGCTGCCAAAGCAATGGGTATTGAAGTTGTCGGAAGTGACCATGTAAACCAGGGCGACAAAGATTTTTCTGCTATTTTAACCATGGCAAAAAGAGCCGGCGCTGATGTCTTTTACATGAGCCTTCAGAATCATTCTTCAGGAAGTATTATGGCTATTCAGGCAAAAAGAATAGGTTTAAAATCCCAGATTGTTTCCCAGGATGCCATGTATCATCCCAATTTTATGAAAGTTGCAAAGGCTGCTGCTGAAGGAATCTATGTGACTTATGGGCATACAGACAGAACCACGGCTGCCTATAAAGCATATGAAAAAATATTTACTGCAAAATATGGTGAAATCGGTGCTTATGGTACCTATGCATATGATGGAGCAATTGCGCTGTTAAAAGCAATTAAAGCCGCCGGTTCCACTGATCCTAAGAAAGTAAAAGCTCAATTGCTTAAACTTGATTATGAAGGTGCATCCAAACATATTAAATTTGCGAAAAACGGAGATTCCGGATCATCATACATCGCTTTTAAAGTTGTAAATGGCGAATATGTTCCTTATTGGACTCCGGCAGATGGCGTTCTGAAGTAAAAATTGTACAATGTTAAGCCGTATGGCTGGTCCGGAAAACGGTAAAGCCATGCGGCTTTTGCAGGCTAACATTAAGGTATAAAGAAATAATGGATTATTTTATTCAGCAGTTAATTAACGGTTTAACCCTTGGCGGTATCTATGCCTTGATTGCACTGGGATACACCATGGTATACGGGGTGATCCAGCTGATCAACTTTGCCCATGGTGAGTTTTTTGCCGCAGGCGGTTATGTGGGTGTGATTCTTTTAAGCTATCTTGCCGGGCTTGGATTCATGGAAACCCATCCATGGATATGCCTGAGTATGTCATTTATATTGACCATGGGGTATTGTGCCTTTCTTGCCATAGGTGTTGAAAAGGTGGCGTATCTTCCTTTAAGAAAGCAGTCAAGACTTGCTGCCCTTTTATCAGCCCTTGGTATGTCTATCTTTTTGTCTAATGCACTCATGCTGACCCAGGGTGTTTTTGATAAACCCTATCCGGGTGAGTTGTTCGATGGCGGCTGGGAATTCGGTCTGATAAGCATCTCCTATCTCCAGGTTATGATTGTGACCATGACCATTGTATTGCTTGTGGCATTAAACATTCTTGTATTCAAGACAAAAATGGGAATGGCCATGAGAGCCACGGCCCAGGATAAGACCATGTCCGCACTTGTTGCCATCGGCAGTAACAGAATTATTTCCATCACTTTTGGCATCGGTGCAGGCCTTGCAGCTGCCGCAGGTATTATGGTGGGGCTTTACTACGGGTCTGTACGCTATGATATGGGATTTGTTCCGGGAATCAAGGCTTTTGCTGCAGCGGTTCTTGGCGGTATTGGAAATATTACCGGGGCCATGCTCGGCGGGCTGATCATCGGAATGGTCGAAATATTCGGGGCCGGATATATCTCAGGCCAGTACAAGGATGTGTTTGCGTTTATCATATTAATCGCGGTTTTATATTTTAAACCAACAGGAATTATGGGTGTAAATGTCGATGATACAAGAGTTTAAAAAAGTATGGAAAACCTATACAATAGGTATGTTATGGTTGTTGGGACTGTTATGGCCCCTTTTGGGCATTCATCCCGACGGAACCCTGTCTTTTGAAAGAACCCTGACCGTATGGCTCTACATCCTGGTTGTATCTTTTGTCTGCTTTATTTTATATGTGATGAATAATGCAGGCGCCCTGGCCGTGGTTAAGGACCCCATTGGAAAAGCATGGGCAGGCGGGGCAAAAGCAACAAGCACCCTTCCTGTCTGGGTCTGGATTCTGGCAGCTCTGATATTGGCACTGGTTTTTCCGCAGTTTACAGGCCGGTACCAGCAGGATGTGGCCATTAATGTATTGATCTATGTCTGTCTCGGGTTGGGCCTTAACATTGTTGTCGGTCTTGCCGGTATGCTGGATCTTGGGTATATAGCCTTTTACGGTGTGGGTGCCTACACTTATGCCCTTTTCAATATTCATTACGGCGTACCCTTTTGGGTCTGCCTGCCGATTTCAGGTGCTTTGGCTTTGTTTGTGGCCTGTATTGTGGGATACCCCACGTTAAGAATGCGGGGGGATTATCTTGCCATTGTGACACTTGGGTTTGGGGAGATTATAAGGATTATCCTTAATAACTGGATGGAATTGACCAACGGCCCCAACGGGATTATGGGAATAAACCGGCCGGGAATCTTCTTTCCTTCCTTTGCCGACGGATTTTCCTGGGAGCATATGTGGATCAAAAAATTGTGGCTGCTCTATTATGTTGCTCTGGCCCTGGCAGTGTTCACCATTATCTGTGTGAACCGCCTGAATTTTTCAAGGGTGGGGCGTGCCTGGGAATCCATCAGGGAAGATGAAACCGCAGCAGAGCTTATGGGTGTAAATACTTTTATTTATAAGCTTCTTGCCTATGCCATGGGTGG
>JAGLNZ010000401.1 GCA_023139225.1 Desulfobacula sp.
GTGAAATGGTGCCCAAGGGTCAACCGTTCTACTTTGCCGGAAGTTCAATGGGAGCTACCGTGATTCTTGATTATCTTGCAATGAAAAAGAGGCAGCCCGTAAATTCTTTTCTGGTTTCACCTATTTGTGATTTTCCATTTCCAGGCTGGATATTGTTTATAATAAAATTTATCCCGGCCATATTATACACTGTAATAAGGCCTATATTAAAAGCTTATTTGAGTTATTTCAGGCTGGACATGAAAAATGAGCCCGGTCAGGTAAAAAAATACTGCGGAACTATTGATGCTGCCGAGCCTGCTAGGTTAAAAGCAAATGCTTATGCAATTAGAAATTACTCTTTATGGAAAAAATTATCGGATATCAAATCTCCTGTTGTGATTATCGGTGCAAAAACAGACAATCTTCACGGCATTGATATAATGGAAAAAATGGTAAAAATTATGCCTTTGTCAAGCCTTGAAATGATGGAAAGCAATAAAGAGACTCACAGTGCAAAAGTTGGTGAGTTTATTGATCTATCTATATCTTCTCATTAACAATAAAAATGCACCGGTCAAGCCGGTGATTTTAAGATTGAGGATATTTCAAGAAGTAATAGAAAGATGGTGCTATTTCTGAAATCCCACCCGTATTCCATGTGAAAGCATGCGTACCCATTGGGGTATTGCAGACATTCTAAATTGCTTAAATTGTTTCATTTGTTGATTCAACCATGTAGTATCTTTTTTCAGTGGTTCAGAAAGGTAGAAGGTAGGTTTTAACAAATCCGTATCTTCATCAATTACACCCTCATTTTTGGCTATTGAAGCCAGACCCGCCTTCGGGAGTATGCGCAATCCATACCCTGCATCCATCATTATTGGTTTCCAGGATTTAAGTTGTGATAAAGTGGCAATTATTGTTTCCCTTGTTTCTCCCGGCCCGCCCAATAAAAATTGGGGCATGTAAGGGATTTTCTCCTCATGAAACAGATGAATGGCATGATTTACAGAATCAACATTAAATGGTCTTTTCATTCCTGATAAAATATCATCATCCAATGAGTTTAGAAGAAAAGTTACTACAGAGCATCCTGCCCTGCGCAGAAGTCTGACAAGCTCTCTATCAATTGTAGCAGTGGGTTCCAAAACTGCAGAAAAATTAATTTTGAATTCCATTTTAATCAACGCCTCAAGGAGCTCTTTGGCCCACGCCACAGGTTCATTGAACATGGCATCAATAAAAAAATAATCTGATTTATGATATCCATACTCCCTTGCATCTCTATGTAAATCATCAATTATGGCTTGGGGTTCTCGCGGTTTGAACTGCTTGCCAAACGAAGCGCCGGCATCGCAAAAAATGCATTTATATGGGCATCCGGTTTTTGTTATCACGCAATAATTCATATATCTTTTTTTATACCGGGTGGCGTCAATGCTCTCCCAGTCGATGGTACCGCCATCAGAATAGCCGTCAAACCTACCGGGATTTTGATGGATACCATTCGTGTTTTTCCACATTAAACCGGGCGCCTGGAATGTGGTACGGTTCTCTTCATACTCTTTTAGAAAAGTGACAAACGCCTTGTCTGCCTGGCCCACTAAACCGAAAGTTGCGTTGAGGTGATTGAACATTTCTTCAGGGATGGACATCAGGGCGGAACCGCCAATAATGGTGGGTGCTATATTATTGGCTATGGCGACCCAGCGTTTATAATCCGGTACAAAATTTAAGGATTCGCGATAATTCTGGTTGTCCAGATTCCGCAATGAAAACCCCACCATATCGGGTTGATATCTCTCTAATTCAGATAAGAGATATGCATCGGGGTTTTTCTCCTTCATTAAGTCAATAAGATGAACATCATGACCCGCCTCTTTTAATGGGATCGTCAGTAATGAAAGGCCAATGGGTTGAGGGGAGAGTAACTCAAACTGGTTTGCATAAACAAGTGCAATTTTCATGAAAATCTCCTGCTATTTGTTAGTTCTGTGGGACCGATGCGAAATAATCACCTATTGAAGATCTCCCAGAAACACCTCAATAAATTGTTCGGTCATTGTCCCGATGGACAGACTATCACACATGACAACGTAGCCACTGGCACCGTCTAAAGCTGAAAACAATACAGTGGCCCGAGCTTTTACATTGTGATTGCGTAATTTTCCGGTTTCAACTCCTTTTTGCAGAATTGATTCGTAAAAACCGATCATTTCACTTGAATACCCGTCAATCAACGGCCACATAGTATTTTGTGCCAACATTTTAGCCATTGACAGAAAAGTAAACACCAGTTCTTTCTCGTGGGAGAGCCAATAGGACAGATAATTTTTAATAAAACCTTTTAAACTGACTACAGGATCTGCAATGGATTGAGCAACTTGCATAAACCCATAAATCGGCTTCATGTATTCAGTGTTGGCCGCCAACAGGATTTCATCCTTACTTTTAAAATGATGGTATAATCCACCTTTGGATACACCGGCCTTGGCGGAGATGGCATTCATTGATGCGCGCTCATAACCCATTTCTACAAATATTTCCACGGCCGCGCCAATGATCTCAGAGATCCGTTCATCTTTGGGTTTGTTTTTTGTCATTCTTTCTCCCTTTTATAAACATACCGACAGTCGGTATGTTTATAGCTTTTCATGTCGACTGTCAAGTCATTATTGAATTGCCGATATGGTAAATTTATCATAAAATGAATAACTCTAAGCGTGGGATCAAATCTTGATTATAATATTATAAATTTAAACAACAAAAATGAACCGGGTGATGGTCTTTATATTTGGGTTCCAATGTTTGTTGGTCAACCAGTTTTTCGATAACAACCCTTAATTTTGACAGATCCTTGTTTTGTTTCTTAATTTTTTTATAATCTTTTTTGAATTGGGTTGTGTAATGAAGGATCAATTATCAAGCTCCTGAAACAGATCATCAACAGAGTTAACAGTATGAAGTCCATTGCCATTGTCAGCATCCATAAGGGTTTTTGCCGTAGTATCATTCGGGATTTTTAATTCAAAAGGGATTCCATTATGAAGGGTTATTTGGGAAAGATACATTGAGATAGCCTCGGACATTGAAATGTTCAATTTTTTTAATATTGTTTGTGCGTGTTGCTTTACTGCTGGATCTACACGGATTTGAATTACTGCTGTTTTTGCCATAATTTCCTCCTCATTAAAATATTTTGTATTGATAATGTCATTACAATCAATATACGCTTTGTTATGAAAAGTTCAAGTATCTTTTTTTCAAACAAAAAAAAAGCTGACCCCGGATAAAATAGTCCTTAAAATACTGAGAGTTTAAAATGGGTAGATGGCGTCCTCCTAGAGAAAAAGGTTCCAAATATATCACCCCGGAAGGTGCACGAAAATTAACTGAAGCGCTTCAGTACTTGTGGAAAGTTGAGCGACCTCATGTGACCGCGAGAGTTGCGGAAGCTGCCGCACAAGGTGATCGTAG
>JAGLNZ010000402.1 GCA_023139225.1 Desulfobacula sp.
AAAAAAAGCTTTGAGGCCAATTTTACGCAGATTTCAACGCTTGCCGCTCTTGATATCACTGAGAGAGCCTCCGGCAGAGCTGTTTTTAGTCATCCCGGAAAAATGAAATGGAAATATCTGGAACCCGAGCGCCATGAAATCATAACTAATGGTAAATCTCTTTGGATTTATCGACCACAAGAAAACCAGGTCATGCAAGGTGATGCATCCCAATTTTTTAAATCCGGTGCAGGCGGTGCTTTTTTATCGGACATCTTACTTATCAGAAAAAATTATACTATCAGATTAAAAGAAGTTACAGCCGAATATGTGGAGATTGACCTGGTTGCAAAGAAAAAAAATTCTGATATTTCTTTGATTGTCCTTAGGATATCACAAGAAAAAAATGAAATTGAAAGGGTTGTTACATATAACCCCTATGATGACACCACTTTGTTTGAATTTACTGATATTCAATTTAAAAAAATCGATTCTGATGTATTTGATTTTAAAGTACCTGACGGGATCAATATAATTAAGATGGATTAATGATTATTTAAGGTAATGCAATGAAAAATAAAATAAGACAACTTGCCAAAGAAAAAAATGCCATCATTCTTGCTCACAATTATCAACCACCCGAAATCCAGGATATTGCAGATCTTTGTGGTGATTCTCTTGAATTGAGTATCAAGGCATCAAAAACAAAAGCCGATGTGATTGTCTTCTGTGGTGTTCATTTTATGGCTGAAACCGCAGTTATTCTTTCTCCTGATAAAACCGTACTGCTGCCCCATACCGGTGCAGGCTGTCCCATGGCGGATATGGTTGATCCAATTACTTTAAAAGCTAAAAAACAGGCGCTGGGTAATATTCCGGTCATCACCTATGTGAACTCTTCTGCTGCTGTTAAAGCCGCTTCTGACATCTGCTGCACCTCTGCCAATGTGATAAAGGTTGTGAACAGTATAGATGCCGATGAAATCCTGATGACACCGGATAGAAATCTTGCCCAATATGCTGCTTCCAACACCTCAAAAAAAATCCATCTCTGGGATGGATACTGCCCCTTTCACAACACCTTAACGGCGCAGGATGTAAATAAGGCCAGAAAAGACCACCCCAAAGCCTGTTTTATTGCTCACCCGGAATGTCCGCCCGAAGTTCTTGCACTAGCCGACAGTATCCAATCCACCTCAGGAATGATAAAGTTTGCCGGCAAGTCTGATCATACATCTTTTATAATAGGAACGGAAACAGGCTTGCTCTACCCAATCTCAAAAGCATATCCTAATAAAAAATTCTATCCTGCATCCCTTAAAATGTATTGTACGGATATGAAAAAAATAAATCTTGAGAATTTAGCCGACAGTCTTGAAAATCTAACCGGAGAAATCAAGGTTCCTGAAGATATCAGAAAAGATGCATTGGGGGCTGTTCAAAAAATGATTGATCTTTAATGATTTTATAATATATTTTGAGTATTATTAATTTTTTTTGTGAGGGAAGCCAAGGTTCTGATGAAAAATGATATTACAGACCAAATAATTTCCTGTCTTATTAAGGAAAAACTGATAACCGATGAGCAGGTCCGGCATGCAAAAAAAATAAAAAGCAAAATCGTCTCCTCTAAACGGCTTTTAGATATTCTAAAGGACTTGAAATACGTAACAGATAAGCAGATCAAAACGGCTCTGGCCCATCACAAGCATTCTCTTAAAATCGGTGACCTTCTGGTTGAGTTTGGATATATTACAAATGAAAAACTTGAGGCTGCCCTGAGAATACAAAAAAGCAGCAAGGGAAAAAGGCTTGGAGAAATACTGGTTGAACAAAATTTTATCACAGAAGATGATTTTCGTGACCTGTTATACATCCAGTTTGGATTTTTGCACATTGAACCGGATATCCAGGAAGTAGACAAAGAACTGATCTCCAAAGCCAGTATCAAATTATACAGGCATTACAGCATTCTTCCCATGTATCAGCAAAAAGGCAAACCATTAATCGCTTTTGCTGATCCCTTCGATGAAAAAAGTCTTAAAGGTGCTACTGAAATATTTGGTTCTGATTTTATTATTGCTGTTGCATCCCATAATGCGATTTTTTCATCATTGAACAAAGTGGAACATGGATCAAAAACCACCATCATTAAAGAAGACCCTGACTCTGTGCAGGCCATTGTGGATTCCATCATACAGAGTGCAATCTTAGAGGAAGCCTCTGATATTCATTTTGAACCGTTTAAAAATAAATTTGCGGTTCGTTTCAGGCAGGATGGGATTCTCGTGCATTACAAAGATTTTCCCCTTGAAATCAGACCCATGCTGACAAGCCGTATAAAAATCATGAGTAGTGCAAATATTGCTGAAAAAAGAATGCATCAGGGGGGGAGAATCTCTTTTGATTTTAATGGCACTGAATATGATTTACGAGTTTCTTTTTACGTATCGGTTTTTGGCGAGAAGATCGTTCTGCGAATCCTGAACAACATGAATCAGCTTATAGGTATTGAACATATCGGTATGTCGCCAAAACTGCTGAAACGGTTTTTACAGGATGCCCTGGAGATACCCAGTGGTGTTGTCCTTGTCACCGGACCAACAGGTTCCGGTAAAACGACAACGGTTTATTCGTGCATCAATCATATAAAAAAACCTGAAATCAGTATCATAACCGCAGAAGAACCTGTCGAATATATCGTGAAGGATGTTATCCAGTGCTCCATCAACCCGAGTATTAACCTGACATATAAAGAAACTTTAAGGCATATTGTAAGACAGGACCCGGATGTTATTGTAATCGGAGAAATCAGAGACACCTATTCAGCCGATGTTGCCGTTCATGCAGCATTAACCGGTCATAAAGTTTTGACCACTTTTCATACGGAAGACAGCATCGGCGGTCTGATCCGGCTTATGAATATGGATATAGATGCTTTTTTAGTATCTTCAACTGTTGTATGTGTATTGGCCCAGAGGCTTTTACGAAAGGTTTGCGACAAATGTGCTGAGCCATATCATCTGACCCCGGAAGACCTTTATAGACTGGAATATACGCCGGCTGATGTTGCAAAATCCCAATTTGCCAAAGGCAAAGGATGTTCCCGTTGCAGATATACAGGGTATAAGGGAAGAACAGCCGTATTTGAAATGCTGATCCTGAATGAATTTGTAAGGGATGCCATACTCAATAAGAAATCAAGCTATGAAATCAGAAAAATAAGTATAGAAACTTCAGGACTGTTGACGCTTCTTGAGGATGCCATCCATAAAGCTTCATCAGGAATAACAACAATAGAAGAAATTTTCAGATGCGTTCCAAAACTGATTAAGCCGCGCTCTATTCAGGAAATAAAAAGATTACAGGGGAATTAATTCATGGAAAAAAATGAAGCCATCATTGATATTCTTTTATCTCAGGTTAAAAAGGAAGATTCGCTTCCACCTTTAAGCAGCAATTCTTTAATGCTCCAACGGGAAATAACAAAAAGCTCACCCGATTTCAAAAAAATTGAAAACATGATAAAGGCTGATCCTGCATTAACCAGCCATATTTTAAAAATTGCAAATTCTGTTGTCTACAAAGGACTTGAAGAAGTTGATACAGTCAAGGAAGCCATACTCAGACTTGGAATTAACGAAATAAATAATATTGCTGCATGGACAATTCACCAATCCAATTTTCAGACAAAGGACCCATTTATAAAAGCC
>JAGLNZ010000403.1 GCA_023139225.1 Desulfobacula sp.
CAGTAATCTGGGCCCCTTCAATGAGCTGTGTGTCCTCGATTTTTCTTTCTTCAATACAGGGTTTGCATACAAGAAGTTTCCCGCCAAATTCCATAAAATCACCGATCAGCTTTGTGATAGGAGCAAAGCCTCCTACTTCAGGCACATGGTCTGAATAGCCCTTTAGTGCAAGATAGACCGCTTTACCCTGGAGGGCTACGGTTGTTTCTATATCAAGTGCAAGAGCCGCTCCTGCCATTGCAAAACATATGGAAGCTCTTTCACAGTCTTCTCCGCCATGAGTGCAAAAATATACAATTTTTTCTACTTTTTCAGCCATTTTACTCTCCTTAAATGTAACGATTTTTAAGTTGTTTTAATAATTAAATATGTCTAACAAGTAAAGTGCTTAAGTCCTCGACATTAGCACCGGATTTTTTAAGGTTGCCAAGGCAAATGGGGCAATAGGCAATAATCGGCTTGCCTGGTTCCTTCAGTTCTTTTGCCCTTTTTTCCATAATTTCATTGGAAAGGCTGGGAGAAATAGATTCAGCAGGCCCGCCGCAACAGCTTGTAAATTCTCCCTGGTTTCTGATTTTGGATACGGAGATTCCCAAATTTGTGAGCACTTTTCTAGGTACATCTGATAATTCAAGGTATCTGCCAAAAAAACATGGATC
The DNA here is from genome assembly GCA_023139225.1 of Desulfobacula sp. GTDB lineage: Bacteria > Desulfobacterota > Desulfobacteria > Desulfobacterales > Desulfobacteraceae > Desulfobacula. Next base: position 660 of record JAGLNZ010000403.1, read on the forward strand.
ATGCAAAGTAACTTCAATTCCACAGTCTTTTGATTCAAGATCAAGAAGCTCAAAATATGATTTTACTTCAAAACTGATTCCTGTATATTTTGGAAAAAGTTCTTTTAAGGCGTATGCAGTATGGGGATCAACAGTAATAATTTTTTTAATCCCGGCATCTTGAAGTTTTTTGGCAACTTTTTTTGCATGTGCCACAAATCCTTTCTGGTCTCCCATATCATAAAGAAGAATACCTGAATAATTATCAAGATCAGGTCTGTAGGCGAAATCCACTTTTGATTTTTTAAGAAGAGAAGCAATATTTTTCAAAGCTTGCCCTGCATTTTTTTTCTCTTTTCGGGATGTCATCATCGCAAGACCGATGCCTGAAATATACGAGGGGACATATTTGGCATATTTTAAAAGACCAGCCATTTTGGTGCCTTCATATTTTTCAAGGTATTGAGTTGATTTTTCAATAAACGGCGTGAACTGATACATCAACCCTGTAAGCAGCAGATATTCGCCTTCTTTAGGCAGGTTGATATCTTTATACCATTTATTAACCATAAATTTAGGGATGCCAAAAGGGCTTGCTGTCTGTTTTACATTATTGGCAAGAGTTTCAATGATATCTCTGGGATTAAACATAGTTAAGACCTCCGAAAATTTGCAACCACAAATCGTTTTAGACCAAGGATAATTTCACCAGGATCAGCCTCTCTCGGGCATGTATGGGTACAAAGCCCGCAGTGAAGGCAACGCCAGAGTTCATCTGAATTTTCAAGAATTTTATCCCTGGCTCCTATCTGAACATATCGAATCATTCTTCTGGGAAAATTATCATGGACAAGAGGGCATATGGCTGCGCATGTCCCACAGTTAAAACACTCAAGAGCTGTATCCTCACTATACTCTTTAAGTTCTTCTGCAAAATCTAAGTTAACTGAACTCATATCAAACCTCTTCTTTTTCTTGGGTTTTTTCCGGTTCATTCAGAGAGTATTTAAAAAAGGCGCCTTCTTTTTCGGCTTCAACAATCTGACCATATTTTTTCATGGTGGCAATATACCAGAGTGTCTCATCTTTCGGCATATTTATCCCTTCTGCAATATCAGGAATGGTTGCCTTATTATCCTTTAAAAATTCTTTGATGGCCTTAATATCTTTTTTTTGTATCTTCATTTTTGATGAAGCAGCAGCGACCATATCCTTTCTCTGGGCACGCAGTTCTTTCATTGCCGCTTTTTTTGCCGCTTTTTCTTTATCTTTGCCTTTTTCTTTATCGATGTTTTTCATTGTATATCTTCCTATTAAAAGAAGTTTTGTTAAACCATCAGATAGCAAATCCATCTGAAACAATGGCATCAACCATGTCTTCGTATTGTTTTAATGACCATCCATTAATATCGATGGCTTTTTCAGGGCAGACTGCGGCACAGGCCCCGCAACCCAGGCACATGGCAGCAGTTACCTGGGCTTTTTTAATAGTTTTTCCGTCAA
>JAGLNZ010000404.1 GCA_023139225.1 Desulfobacula sp.
CCGGACAGCAGCATTGCCTGTTTTATGGCATACATGCAGCATACCCTTGAACAGTATGAAACTCCCATGCTTTTATCTCTTGAACCGGCACATTGAACATAGGCAATGGAATCGGGCTCCATGCCGTCTGAAGGCCGTAATACCCTATTATAAGGTCCATGGGGTGCCAAAAGTCTTTCCATCTGTAAAGAATCAATAACATTGGGTATTCTGCCATTACCGAATTGGAAACTGTTTTTCACTGGAAGTAACTCAAATCCTGTGGTAACAACAGCAGTTTTTGCGGTAATTATAAATTCTTCAGGTTTTTGAAAATAATCAATAGCATTTGTGGGACATACTTTTTCACATTGTCCGCAAAGCATGCAGTATTCTATATCCATTATCGGCAATTGGGGTATGGCATTTGAAAATGGGATGGAAATCGCTTTTTTAGCGCTTAAACCGCCTTGTTCCATATCAGGTACATGTACAGGGCAAATATACTCGCACTGCCTGCATCCGATACATTTTTCCGAATCAATATATCGTGGGTTTTGAGTTATCATAGCCTTAATACCGGAACCTTCATGGTTTAAAGACGTAAGATCACAATAGGTAAACAAGGTGATATTTTCATGGTGTGCGGCAGCCGACATTTTCGGGGTGGTAATACAGCTTGCGCAGTCAAGTGTGGGAAAAACTTTTGAAAGCCGGATCATTTTGCCTCCAATGGAAGCGTCTTTTTCCACAACAGCAACCTTATACCCTTGATCACCAAGATCCAAAGCTGTCTGTAATCCCGCAATGCCGCCACCCACAACAAGCGTGTCAAAGTTTATATTATTTGTGGAGACCATGCATCCTCCTGAAAGATCTTTTTTGTAAGTTCACTGCCTTAAAAAATGGCAGTGAACTTAATAATTTGTCTGTTGCTAAAGCGCTGAAGTTATGCCTCAAATTGAGGAGGACCAAGTTCACGCACCAATTTGTCCATCTGGTTTATCTCATTTAAAAAGGCCCGGTTGCAAACCGTACAGATAGCTGTCAGGCGAAGACGTCTTAAGTCAATCTCCATTGCCTTCATATTTTTGTAAACACTGTCCAGTCTTTTCGCCAGGGCCTTATAAGCCCCTTCATAGGGGCATTCCTCACCACAGGACATGATAATGATGCCACTTATCCCTTTTTTAAAGCAGTCAAAATAAAATGATTCAGGGAAAAGAACAGGTGCCCTTACTCTTAAAATATAAGTGTTTGCAGGGTAACTTGAATGGGCCTGCCCCACTGAATCTGCTCCGGGATATGCACAGGTTTCTGTGGCTAATATTAAAATTTTATTTTCTAGTTTTTTTGCCTGGGGTGACATAATCACCTGCCTATTTGTTTCTAGTTACAAAATGCCTGTCATATCCGTCTGCTTCAACAAAACCAAGATACTCATGTCCGACTTTACCTGCCCATGCCGGAATATCAGTTCTTGTCCCGGAGTCATTGGAAAGAATTTCAAGGATCTGGCCTACCTGAACTTTGCCAATGCCTTTTTTTGCTTCAAGAAGGGGTCCCGGACATGCACTTCCTCTTGCGTCAACCTGATTTGCAGCTTCTATTGAATTAAGATCTGTCATTGTTTTTATCCTCCGTTAAGGGTTTGTAGTTGCATCCTTCAATCATTTTTTAAGATGCGGTGTTAATCTTTCACAGAACGGTTAGAGCAAACTTGGTGCCAAAATTAAAAAAAAACGAAAACGAATAGAGTATAAGTGATCTATAGTACCTGTAAATTCAGCATGTTTGTTTTTTAATTTATAAAACAAAAGGGTTGAGGATTCAGGATAAATCGTTACTTAATAAATCAAATAACGTTATGGTAGCGTTACTTTTATGGATAAACGTTACTTTGAATGAACGAAAAATTTTAAATATAAAAAATTATTTTCCTTCATCAGTATGATAATAGAAGGACGGGGCGGAATTAATAATGGGCATTGAACAAGCTGGCATCAAATATGCAGTTCCTTTTGACCAGTTATCAGATAAAGTAAAAGCATTTACTTACCTCCAGAATCTGATTGACCACCTCACCGTCATCCGGGGCAGCTTGTATACCGCCAGTAGCTGCCCCGGATTTTTTTTGTACTTTTATGGTTGAAGCGGTATGTCCCACTTTTTCATATATTTCCAGATAGATGCCCGGCTCAATCCCACACGTCTGGCAACTTCAGCCTTATTCCAGTCATAGTCACCAAGCAGGTTGATTAATTTTTCACGGGTCAGAGAATGGGGCTGGCGAACATTTTTTATCACCGGATTTGTTTTTTCTTTTTCAACAGGGGGAAAAATTGTATTTGGTTCCCTTATCTCAACGGGAAGGTCGTCAAGATCAATTTGCCTGTCGGAACATAAAACAAAAGCATGCTCAATTGCATTGGCAAGTTCTCTTATGTTTCCCGGCCAGGAATAATCCATAAAAGCCTTTAAAGCGGTCTTTGCGATTCCTCTGGCCTTGACTGCCGATTTTTTATTATTCATTTTAATAAAGTGATTAACAAGCAGGGGGATATCTTCTTTTCTGTTTCTCAAGGGGGGCAGGTAAATGGGAAAAACTTTAAGCCGGTAATAAAG
>JAGLNZ010000405.1 GCA_023139225.1 Desulfobacula sp.
TTCTTGCATTATGTATAGCTTCGGAACAGACATTTGCAAAAACATTCAAGATATTTAAATCATCATTATCAAAGGACCGCCCATCTTTTCTGTCAATAATCTGAAGTACTCCGATAATATATGCATCAATCTTTAAAGGCGAACAGGCAATTGATTTTGTTTTAAAATCAATATTATCACTGATGGTTTTATACCATCGTTTATCTTTGGTGACATCTTCCACAAGCAAGGGCTCACCGGTCTTTGCAACATAACCTGCAATTCCCTGCCCGATTTTCAGCTCATGTTTTTTAATTTCCTGCTTTTTAGGACCGGTTGTCACTTCAAATCTAAGGGTTTCACCATCTTCATCAAGAAGTAAAAGAGAACTTGCCTTTGCCTGCATCATTCTTGTGGCCGTGTCAACGATAAGACCGGGCAATTGTTCCCGATCCTGGACGCAAGAGACCCAGGAAGATATGTCATTTAAATATTGTAGCGGCGTACTCGAATACATAGGCAATCTTTTACTGCATTAACCTTTACATTAAATTATTTGAATTAACCAAATTATATATGAAGTTGCATATAAAAGAAAGCAGGTTGTTCCAGGACAAAATTTTATGTGGATTTGATGGGAACCAGGCGAAAATAATCCAGGTACAAAACATATTTTTTAACGGGATGAGACATGAAAATCAGAAATCTGTAAATGTTTTTTAGTTCAAGCGGCCTTTGTGTGCCCCCGGAAGTTATCAGGCTTTCAAATGGTATTTTCAAGGCATTGGAACCAGGCATTATACTAAAACTTTTATTATATCTGTCGCTGTATTCTAAAGATTGTTTTTTATCATCAATTCTTAAAATTAATTTAACCGGCTCTGGTGCAGGATTATATACTTCAAAATAAAAAGCTTGGTAACCTCTCCAGTCATGATGCTTTAATGCAGGTGAAAGCCCGGGGTATGCGGAGGGAAACAGTTCAAGCTTCAAGGATTTTTTACCATGAACCGCATACATGTCTGAAAGGGAAAAAAGAGTGTGACATTTCCAGTGAAATCCATCAATCACTGATTCTGATTCAAAATCATAAAGTAAAAGTTCTTTTTGTTTTATCTTTTCACAGGCTGCAAGAAAAAATATACAGAAGAAAATAATAAAAATATTTTTACTTATATTGCCCATATGTTAGAACTGAATCACTGCTATTTCCGGGGGACACAATAGCCTGAACCGGAAATGGCTTGTGCCGATCCCCCTTGTTACGTACATGGTTTTATTTCCTTTTTGAAATAACCCATAATTATATTTGAAATTTTTTTCATAACCAAAAAGTTTGAACAGCCATAAGGGAAGTTTTATCTGACCGCCATGGGTATCACCGGCAAACATGAAAACTTTATTTTTACTGGAAAATTTAGCAAAAGCCAATGGGCTGTGGCTTAACACCAGCAAAAGGCCGTTTTGATCAGTACTGTCAACCATAGCCTTATAATCATCAAGTTTATCATAGCCGTCATCTATGCCTGCGATTTTAATGACATGGTCGCCAATATTTAACTCTTGAAAAGAATTTCTTAACATAACGACATTATGCTGTTTTGTCATGTTACCGCTTCCCTTTTCATGGCAGAACAGGCAGGAATTCTTTGACTCGGAATAGTCATAATCTCCCATTACTGCAAAAACACCAAGTTTTGCTTTTAACCGGGATAAAAATGTTAATGCGGGTTTATTGTCGCCCTTCCACTTTATATAATCTCCCGTCAGAAATATAAGATCAGGATTGATCCGATCAATAATCTTTAATATATCAGTTTCAATTTTCCCAAACCTTGATAGATGCAAATCAGAAAGATGAACTATTTTTTTACCTTTTAAGGCATTGTCAGTAGAATCTGCACTTATCTTTATCTCACTGATTTTAATTGAATTGGGCTCAATATATCTGCCATAAATCAATAAAGCTAAAAGGAGACTGATGATTATGAATTTGACCATCAAAAGGTTTAGGAATCTTTATTGTTTTTTTCAATCAAATCAATAATTTTTTTATTCTGTTCAATAAGTATATCAAACTTTTCAATCATAATATCAAACTTTTCATTAAGCAAATCGTTCTGCCCATTGAGTTGATCCAGCATTCTAATAGTATACTCGCCGCTAAGAGCCATCTGTTCAAAAAGATAATCAGAACGGACAGAACTGTTTTCCGTGGGAACCAAAGAGTTATATTTTTCTGAAAAAGTGTCTGAAATATCAGAGGAGTGCACAAGAGATGACCAAGTAATGATGAAGATAAGAATCAATATTTTTTTCATGACGCTGTCTCCTTTTTGGGCTCATATACAAATTTCCATTCACTGTATTTTTTCTTGTTTTCAAAGGACTTATAAGCTTTTGGAAAACCGGCCTTTTTAATGGGTTCATCCTGGGATCGGCTAAAGATACCTTTGACCCTTCCCTTTCCATCATATACGATTCCCCAGTCTCCATCCTCTGTCATTGGATCTTTAAATAATTTTCTTAAATGACGTTTTAAACCTGGAAGGCGGTTGTCTTTTAAAAGAACCTTTAAGCTGCGCGGATATTGTCGTGATCCGCCCGGGGAATTTTGATAGTATGACTCTATGGCCTGAATGATTTGGCTGGTTCTGAAAAAAAGTTCCTTTTCCCGATCCCTTTTCATGATGGTACTCCACTGTTTTTGAACCACCATCAAAGATACGGATACAACAATGATTAACAGCAAAGCTGCCGGATAGGTAAATCCTTTGTCACCATTCATTATAGGGCATCCCGTAAAGACTTATCTTATCGCTGCCGCTGTGAATGTCATATATCCCTGAAAGCTCTTCACCTTCAGGTGCAATTAAAATCCATGTATCATTTGATCTGGTAAAAGGATCTTTGGGGACAGCCCTGATATAATTCTTTTGGGTTAGAACCTCCAGGGTATCAGGATAGTCGCCATGGTCTGCATAGTATTGATCCAAAACATCTCTTAAAACGAACAAAGAATTTCTCAAGGATGCCTCTTTGGCACGAATAACAGATTTTTGAAAGCTTGGGGCTGCAATGGTTGCAAGTATACTGATAATTGCAATTACCGTCAGCATTTCTATGATTGTAAATCCCTTATTGTTCTTCATTTTACCAATCTTTGTAAAAGGTTCCGTCAAGGGCCTGTTTGTCACTTACGGAATATATATCATACACATCCTGCCCACCCCATATAGTGCTGTCCGGATTATCGGCATAGGATCTTAACCCCCACTCACCATCTTCACTTACTGGATCTTTGGGGATTCTTCTTAAAAATTTTTTCTTTTCACCCCGGGCCGATTGCAGGTCAACTCCTGTCACTAAAATCTCAAGTGTTTCAGGGTATCCGCTGGCTGCAGCACTTTTGGGTATTATCTTTTGATCAACCAGTTTTTTATACTGGTCCAGGGCGGTTCTGATAACCCGCAAATTATTTCTTAATTCCAGTTCCTTTGTTCTTTTGTATACCACCTGGGATAAGGGCACTATACCCGTGGCAAGGATTGAAATAATGGCCAGCGTCGCCATCATTTCAATAAGCGTAAACCCGCAATTCTTATTTGTCATACACATATGCCCTGTCCACTATATGTATATCTTTAGGAAATATTTTATTTTTTAACATGTCCAGACGTGTCTTTTCAGCTTCCTGATAGGAATCATACTGCCCGACAAAAATCCGGTAAAAGGTCCCTTTGTCTTTAATCTGTGCCGGTCTGATCCAGGATTTATATTCCATGGTTTCAAGCTCTTTGGATCTTTTTTGGGCATCAGTCTCATCTTTGGATGAATAGACTTGAATACTGAAATAATTATCAGTGGGGAGAAATTCATCTTCCGCAACCACCATAATATAATCTTCATCCGGGAAATCGTTAAAGTCAGTCTCTTTAATTATTTTTTCTTCTACAGGCTCTTTAAGAGAGACTTGTTTTTCATTGCCTGACCAGAACTCAGCAATATTTTGTTCAGGAATATCCTGAGTTCTTATAATAACAGGTGTAATGGTCATAAGAATATCGGTTTTAATCACTTCAGTATTTTCAGTTGAAAAAAGTCTTCCAAGCACAGGCATCTCACCAACCATTGGAATCTTCTGAATCGTCGTCCTGTCCTCATCCTCGATCAGCCCGCCGATAATAACACTGTCACCATCATTAATGGTTAAAACTGTATTGGTTGTTCTTGTCTTAATGGAGTACTGGGGATCGGTCACAGTTCCGACATTACTGCCCAATGCACTGATTTCAATACCAAGTGAAAGTGTAACCTGTTCATACATATTAATAACGGGTTCTACTACAAGTTTCACTCCCACATCCTGGTAGAGAAAATCATATGTTGTGGTTCCATCGGTCTGAACTTTACGGTTCGACCTTAGAGGCACTTTTTCACCAATCAAAATAGATGCTTTTTCCGAACTGCTCACCCTGATCTGGGGTTTGGCAAGAATTCTTGTATCGCCATCTTTTTTAAGCAATTTTAATGTGGCTGTCGGCAAAGAAAGATACAATTCCTTGCTGGTAATTTTGCTGATATCATTAAGGGATGCCATACCGGCAAAACCAAAAGCAGTATCATAATCTATTCCTGAACTTGTTTCACTAAGCCCGAAAGTAATAGTATCTGAGATGGAAAGCCCAAGGTCTTTCTCCTTTTTCCTGGAAACTTCCATGATTTCAACATTCAATATAACTTCGGAAGGAGTTCTGTCATTTGCCGTAAGAATCCTTGCAGCCATTTCAACATTCTCTTTGGGCCCACGGACAGTTACGGCATTGAGCTTTTCATTGGCAATAATATTTTTAGTTCTCAAAATCTTTGTTAAAATAGCGACTGCATTCTTGGCTTTCAAATATGACAAATAAAACGTTTTGACATACAAATCATCATACTCCTTTGCCTTTGAAGGAGTGTCAGGATAGATCAGCATGGTCTTAGTATTAATCAATTTTGCTTTAAGAGAATTGGTTTTCAAAAGAACATCCAGAAACCTGTCAAACTTCACATCTGTCATAAAAAGAGTAACTTTGCTTTCCGTTATATCCTTGTCGAAAATAAAATTGATACCTGAAAGCTTGGATAAAATTTCAAACACATTCAATAAAGGTGTTTTCTTAAATTTCAGCGATATGGGGGTATTGGATCTTAAATCAAGCCTGTATTCAGGCAAATCCTCCGATCGGATTTTAAATTTATCAAGGGCATTCTTTGCTTCTTCATTTTCAGGGTCCAGCTTAATTGCCTTTTGAAATGATTTTCTGGCATTTTCAAAATTACCGGTCTTTATCTGCTGATAACCCTTTTTTGTATAATAAAATGATTCCTTCATCATCTTGACTTTGTCAACCAGTTCAATGGCTCTGTGATTGCTGGAATAAAACGCAATACTGACTTGAAGCTCTTCTATGGCTTCCCTGAAATATTTTTTTAAAATAAGCTCCTGAGCCTTTCTCATATGCTGCATGGATGCCTTTTGTTTGACATCTTTAAGCCTGAGCTTTAAATCAAGATTAGCCGGTTGTTTTTGAAGGGCTTTATTATAATATTCGACAGCAGCATCAAAATCACTTTCTTGGACAAATTGTTCTGCTTTAATTCTATTGGCATCATTTGCAACACATCCTTGAAACAACACGATTGCCGAAACTATAGCAATAAATACTATATTTGTGAACAAAGCCTTCTTATTCATTATTGAACTCCCTCATATCGAGATGTATTGTTTCATTCAGCTCCAGCGCCTTGATCCTTATATAATTATCCTGAATATCATCTATTAAATATTTTCCGTCAAGACGGTCACCTGTTCTTGCAACAAGCACCAGTTTGTTTTTTGCTAAAAACACAGCCTTTGTATCTTTACTTTTATAAGTACCGTAAAGCTTATAGGAAGCAATATATTCCCTGGCCTCCAATACAGGATCTTTTTTAACCACATCAATCGTTTTTTGACCTTGAATCTCTTTTTTAACCGGCACTTTAATACCCACTTTCTGAACAGGCCGGTATCTGGAAAATAGATCCTTATACACCTTTCCTGAAATTTTGGGTTTATTTAAAAATTTTGAAACAAGTATTTGTGATTCAGTCTGCCGGCTTTCCTCAATCGTATGTTTAACACTGCTTATTTTACTTTTTTTATTTCCCGTAAAGGTAAGTTGATCCGTCCTTTGCTGCACAAACGGATTTAGCACACGATATATAATCGCAATAATCAGCATTATAAAAACAATGATAAATATAATATATTTTTTATTTAGTTTCATGCTGCTTCGCTTTTAAAAAATACAGATAATTCAACATTTAATTTCACCTTGTTCTGATTATCTTTTGTCCTGATCAGACTCGGAGAATTAAAAAAACTAAGCCCGGGCAGATTCTGAATATCTGAAATCAATTTTTTAATTTGAATATAACTGCCGGTAACAATAATGTTAGTATTGTATTTTAATAAATCAGGCTGCTTGATTTTTTCAGGCTTAAAAATCAGGCTGTCTTCAACAAAAAGATGGTTTTTATCTATGAGTGCCATAATTTCAGCTGCAAATTCCGTTAATAAAAATTCACCAGGAATCTTACGAATAATCTTATTAATATCATCCTGCTCTGTAAATATATGGTGCGCAGGTTTTTTGTCAGGGTCCAGGTAACTGCCGCTTCTTGCAACTGCAACCACCTTCTGGAGAATGGAAATCTTTTTGCTCTGTTCATTTACAAGATAAATTTTTGCAACCATGTTAAAAATTATGGCAATAAAACAGACAAATACAATAATTTTATATTTTTTGATCATTTTCTAAAGATATCCACCTGGCCGTCAATTCAAAAATAATTCTTTTATCTTCTTTAAACTCTTCCCTGGACAATTCAATATGAAATCTTTTTGATTCGTCCAAGCCAACTATAAATCTATATACCGAACCCACATGTTTTGATTCTCCCTTGATCATCACAATTTTGAGATTATCAGAAAAGATAAGCTCATTAATATCTATTTTATCAGGTTTAACCCTTTCAATTTCAGTTAATACCATGGGCAACGGGAACATATTTTTTTTAATAATAGTGCTCAGATAATTCAGATCCTCTTTTATTTTTTCATGTTCCTTTTTATCAGTAATCATCTCGGGGGAGGCTATTTTTTTTTGCGCAGACCGACGGTTGATTTCTTTGAGCCTGGACTCATACGTTTTTATTACTTTTGTGTTTGCATAATAATCATAAATAGTTACCAGAGTGATTCCAAGGGTTGCAAATACAAATATGGCAACAAGGCCCAGGGATACTTTGCCCCAAATATTTTTTTTAACAACCAGATTTATAGTTACAGGTTTCATATAGATGCTTCCTATAAACCCTGAGCTGCACCTAAAGCAGTCGTATAAAAAGGCAACGGGTTATTTTTAAAATTTATCTTAAATCTTTTATCAAATTCAATAAGCTGTCTTTCATCAATAATAGTACAGTCGATTTGTTTTCCATCCTGTAATATATGCTCCACCAACATATCTGAGTTAATATGAGAATCAAGATGGCTTACATCCTGTAATATATGTTCCATAAGCATATCTGATTTAATATGAGAAGCAATAAAAAACTTTTCGATCTCAAGATCCGGATTTTCACTGTTATAATACTGCATCAGCAAATCAACATCATTGATTGCACTGCCACTATCATTGCCTAACAAACCCTTTTTAATCATTTTATAAAAAACCGGAATGCTGTCTGAAAAAACAAAAATGTTTAAAAAATCATCAAACAACCCGAGATATGCCACATTGCCCTTTTCAGGAAGACTTTTAGAATAAAAATTAAATTGGGCCAACCCGGCAGGCCCAATCACTACAGGTGAAACACCAATATTTTTAAAAACCTCCTCGTATTGAGCCATGACCTTTTTCAGCCCCAAAGCGATTAGAAAAACATGGTTGTTTTCTGAATTTTTTCCCATATTATCCCAGGAAATCCTTAGGTCTTCAACCGGAAGGCCCAATGAGCTTGAAATATTCCATAAGACCATTTCATTGATCTCTTGCTGCTCTTTGGGCAGTTCTTTGAATTTTCTGATAAGAACTTTAACAGAAGAATCCGGTAAGGCAACACTGATTTTTTTCAGGTTCATATCATGACAGATTTTTTTCAGGCAATCCTGTAATGTCCCTGAATTAGCGATATTTTCTCTCTTAAAGGAAGGTTTAATGGTTTCCGGCAAAATTTTTACATCAGACAATTTCTGAATAGAAATTTTTTCTCCTTTTTTCAAAATTAAAGCAGAGGTGATTTTATCAGATGAAATCTCAATTCCGGCTTTTAATCTTTGAATAGGAAAAAAATTCATTTCTCTAATGTCTCCATTAAGTCTAACACGCAGCAATTATGGTCTTTTCGTCTTAACATCCAAATTTTTATGCAATTTTAATACCCATGTGTATGATAAAATATAATATTTTAAAACTCAACCCAAACAAAGAACTTGCATAATCCGTTGTAACACGAGATGACAGGTTAAAGCAGTGCCGATTTATATCTGTGCTGTTACCAGGCACTATATCCAAGCTACTGGAATTTTGTCATGGTCATGACGCAAAATTGACCTTAACCACGGGAAAATGTCATTCCTTTCTTTGCATGCTGTTTGACACATT
>JAGLNZ010000406.1 GCA_023139225.1 Desulfobacula sp.
GAGAGCATTTTTAAGGAAACCTTTGGAAACCTGTAAAGCCAGTTTGAGCTTAGATTATACAATCTTAAATTGTTCTGGATCTCTTTGAGCTGTTTCACATAAAGATCTTTGGCAGACAAGGCGTGATGCTCTGATTCAAGAATGGCCCATGCTGCCTGTTGACCGCTTTTTACAGCAAAATAAATTCCTTCTCCAAGCAGGCGTTCTGCCAGCCCTGCGGCATCTCCTGCAAGAAGAATCCTTTTTGAATCCGGTCTGTAGTTAAACCCGCCCGTGCAGACAGGATACCCTTTTAAGGCTTCAAGCCTGTTGGAAAAAAGCTTTTCCTTTGCATAGTCATAAAGCCTCTGGGCTTGCAGCCTGATATTCAAGCCAACGGAATAGATCCCGATATTCACATGATCATCTTTAGGAAAAACCCAGTAATATCCGTTTTTTGACCTTGAAAAATCAAACTCCATTTGATACCTGTCAGGCCTTTGAATTTTTACATCCGCCTCAATTGCAAATTGCTTTTTATAAAACCTTTCTTTGGAAACAAACCGCCTGACAAGACTGTTGGCACCGTCTGCACCAATCAGATACGATGCCGTAAAACACTCTGAATCCGTGTTGATCTCTATTAGATAAGGGGTTTCATTAATGGATTGAATCCTTTTTATCACTCGAAAATCAGCCCCTTTTTCCATGACCTTATTTAAAGAAAAAAAATCCAGTTCTTCTCTTCTGGTCATATAACAAAGTGTGTTCTCATCCTTTAGAAAAAAGGACTTTTTATTGGGAGGATTAATCCTTACTATACGGCATTCCCTTTTTACAACAGAAAAAATATCATATTTAAACAGATGAAAGGCTTTTGGGGAAATCCCCCCGGCACAGGCTTTTTTCCTGGGAAATGCATATTTATCCAGGATCAACACCTTTAACCCTTTTGCCAAAAGGTCAAAGGCGGCGGCAGTTCCGGCGGGCCCCGCCCCTATAATCGCGACATCAAACATGGAGCTTTCTTATCAGTTCTGAAAATCAAAAACAAGGAGGTGTGTACATCAATATTAGTCAAGTATCAGCCGCTGGGGATCACACTCCTCCCGAAGGATTTTTAATTCTGTTTTTGTGGGCGGATCGGCTTGGGTTGCCTTTGAAACATCCATGTCAAATTCCGTGTTTTCATAAATTTTTTTGAGCGATATACCGGGATAGAATTTATCCAGATACATCCTGCCGTTGTTTTTATCAAACCGCATTACACCAAGATTGGTTACCACTAAACTGACACCACCGGGCCTTAAGCCTGCCGCCTGCCGGCTATTATTTCCCTCAAGTTGTCCCGGACTTGTGAGATAATCAAGTTTTTTAACAAATTTGCGTTTTTCATGCTGCATAAATGCAATGCACCGGGGGACAAAACTTGCCACGTCACACCCTCCCCCGCTTCCTGAAAATCGAATTTCAGGTGAAAAATAGTCACCGATACAGGTGGTGTTCAGGTTCCCGTACTGATCTATCTGGGCGGCTCCAAGTATGGCAATAACCTTGTTGCCTGTTATCGGGTTCTGCATGGTGGCAAACGCATCTGTCAGCCTGGAATTTGCAGCAGACCAGTACATGATCCGGGGATCTGCTACTGCCAGGGGCAGTTCTTCCAAAAGAGAATCCATGGCTCCGGTTTCAAAAAAAATCACACTGTCGGGAGCATTGATATTCTTGGCTGCCATAGCTGCCAGCATTGAAATTCCAGTGCCGCTGAAAACAATATCCCCATTTCTTATCTCTCTTGCCGCCATAATGGCCATGATTTCCCTGGGGGTATAAGGTTGAACTTTATTCATGTTAATCCCTTTTCATATTAACGGAGTAACCGGTTCTTGGATCTGCCGTTATCGCATCAATTCTTTCCCGGCCGATGATGTTTAAAAAAGCTTTGTGGTCTTTAACACCATAAATATATTTTTCCTGATATTTTCTGAATTCATCCGGACTTTTGGCGGCAATTGTAAACTTGCGTAAATACTGTGAATCATAGTCATAGTGGCCAAATACTGCAGAGGGGTAGGCACCCATAGGAACGTGGCAGACCGCTGACACATGGATAAAGGGAATCTGGTTCAGGTCGGGATTCTGTCTCAATTCTTCCTTGTTAACAAGTTTTTCACAAGTGATGATAACGTGTTTTGATGCCTTTACCTGTTCGATGTCTGCAAATGCAAGTCCTTGAATACTGCATGTGCCCATGGCATCGGCTTTTTGAACATGAATAATGGTAATATCCGGGTTGATGGCCGGTACCAGAACCACTTTGGATGCACCTGTCCAGTTTCCAAAAGGATTGTCTATAACTGCCAGCTTGTTATCCACAATTTTAGGATCAGATTTCCGCAGGGATTTGGAAAATCCCCATTTTGTCAGAATATCCGATCCAAGGCCTGAAAGTGTGGGTAAAAAAGGCACTCCCATGGCACCTGCCATAAATCTCAGGCTCATCATGTAATTTGAATAGTCTTCAAATAAAATTTCATTATTCTGGGCAGCTCTGGCGAAACGAATGCAGGTTGGTGCGGCTTTTCCGTTTCCCGCGTACGCGATTTCCAGCTTTGAAACGCAGCCTGCCCCGATGAGTTCATCCAGACCTGTGCCATTGGAGTGGGCATATAAATGCAGGTTGCAAATTTTCTGCCTGATAATTTCATAAACTGCTGCCATGGGGTTCCGGTTTAAGGTAAATCCCCCAATGGATATATGCGAGCCTGTTTTTACATATTGTTCAATAGCCTGTTCAAGCGGCATTACTTTGTTTAAGCGGTTTGTCATTGTATGTACCTGTGTTGGTTGTTGGCGCAATAGAATAAAATTTTTGGAGCGTTACGGCACAGGTCAATGCAATTAAACCTGCAATATCAGCCCAGTATTCCGGCCAGAAAAGCCCGATGGCTGCCAGCCAGAAAAGAATGGTTTCAACTATGGTGGCTTTGCGCAAAAAATATCTTTCCAGGGCAGATGCAAAGGCAACCAGGCCAAGGCTTGTGAATATCATGGTTAAAATGACTTCCCAATGAAACAGCTCGTAATTATTCCCCATACCTAAAAGTGGTCTATATGCCATAACAATGGGAATGATATAAAGCCCTTTGGCAAGTTTCCACGAAACCAGCGCGGTTTTCATGGGATTGGCCCCTGCAATTCCTGCTCCGGCGAAACTTGCTAGACTGACAGGCGGCGTTACATTGGCATCCTGGGAATACCAGAACACGATCATATGGGCGACCATGATAGGAACCCCCATATCAAGCAGGGCCGGTCCTGCCAATGTGGCAAGAACAATATAACTGGCAGTGACGGGAAGTCCCATGCCAAGGACCAGGGAAGCGGCGCCGATCAGGAGAATGGCCAGGACCTTTATACCGTAACTCAGCTCAAGAACCAG
>JAGLNZ010000407.1 GCA_023139225.1 Desulfobacula sp.
ACAAAGCTTTAAAGGAGGTGATGACAACATGTCTAAATCAATATTCATAGATACAACCATTTGTTCCGCTTGCAGAGCATGCCAGGTCGCATGCAAGCAATGGCATGACCTGCCTGCTGAAAAAACAACAAACATGGGGAACTACCAAAATCCCCAGGATCTCTCCTTTGATACCTACAAGGTTGTCAGGATGAATGAAGAGATGGTTAATAACCGGCTTGAGTGGCTGTTTTTCCCGGATCAGTGCCGGCATTGCGTTGATGCCCCATGCCTTGAAACCGCATTTAACGAGAATGCAATCTATCGTGATCCTGCAACGGGAGCAATTTTATATACCAAGGAAAGCAAAAAGCTTGATGCGGATGAAATCATCGCTTCATGTCCATACAACATTCCCAGGAAGACAACCACGGGAACCCTTGCAAAATGTGACATGTGCAATGATAGAATTCATAACGGGCTTGCGCCGGCCTGTGTTACGGCATGTCCCACTGGGGCCATGACTTTTGGGAACCGGGAAGAAATCCTGGCTCTTGCCCAAAAAAGGCTTGGAAAGGTTAAGCAAAAATATCCAAAAGCCATGCTGTTAGACCCGGAAGAGGTAACTGTAATTTATCTTGTCGGGTTTGATCCCGGTCTTTATGCGGATTATGCAGTGGCAAGCACTGACAGAGGTGGTTTAAGCCGCAGTGTTGCCCTTCGTAAAATGATGGGCCCCTTTGCCAGGATAATGCGGGTATAAAAAACTAAGATTTCTATTATTCTGCCCGGGAGACATGAAATGCTTTCCCGGGCAGCCCTTTTAAGGATAATAAAGTGAATATTATTGAACAATTGGAACAATCAACAGCATTCATAAAAAAAGCAAGACCATCTTACGGTCCGATTCTCGATTTTTACCAGCAGGTTTTTCTTGCACAGGAAAAAAGTAAGGATGACATCTCCCTGCCTGCCATATGCATGGAACCGG
This sequence comes from Desulfobacula sp., assembly GCA_023139225.1. GTDB lineage: Bacteria > Desulfobacterota > Desulfobacteria > Desulfobacterales > Desulfobacteraceae > Desulfobacula. The sequence goes on from JAGLNZ010000407.1 coordinate 971, forward strand.
ATCTTTTAAATATAAAAATGAAAAATGAAATGCCCTTGATTGACCAGTCTGAGTTTTTAATTGATATGCCTGTGGCAGAACAGCTTTTTGAACATTTGTGTGACATTGCCTCTGATTTTGCCCCTCAATTATCATCAAATGCCCGGATTTTAAAAAAAGCTGCCAACAATCATACCTTTAGTTTGCAAACGCTTTTTCTTGCCATTCTCAACAACCAGGATTCAGCCCTGCATGATCTGTCAAAACTATTAAATATCCAAGAGCGGGAAATTGTATTTTTTGGCTATGCCAGTATTGCCCCCAGTATCAGGATATGCTCGGAACATCTTGCACAATCTCTTTCAGACAAGCCTGACCTGAAAAAAGGATACTGCCCCATCTGTGGCAACCTTCCTGATTTTGCTTTTTTTGATAAGGATGGCAAACGATTCCTAAAATGCTGTTTCTGTGCCCATGAATGGCTTACTATCCGCATGGGATGTATCTTCTGTAAAAATAAAGACAAGGAAAATCAGCAATATTTTTTTAGTAATGAAGAGAAAGAATACCGGGTAAACCTGTGTGACAACTGTCATAAATACATCAAGGCCGTGGACCTTCGTCAAATGAACCGTCCGTTTTATCCAAAGCTGGAACAGGTCAGCACCCTTCACCTTGATATCAAAGCAATAGAACAAGGTTACGCCAATTCAGGATCATGCACCAATGATGTTTCCTTGTAACTTACTTTTTAATATATTTTTTTAAAAAATCAGGCTCTTTTTCAATAAAAACCCGGGTTATCATCCTGCCTTTAGTGACACCGTTTGTGCCGGCAGCAGTGATTTGATGCTCTCCAATAGAAAGGCGAACGGCTATTTTTTTCCCTTTGCCCAGCTCACCGTCAATATCGCTGGTCCAGATAATGCCGTCGGAAAAATCACCGGCAACAGACAAAGCCACACCTTCAAGCAGGATGGGAAAGTCCGATGTATAAAAATATTGTCCGTATCTGGGAGTTCGAATAAAAACCTCTGTTGAATCGTCTTCTTCAATATCTATATCTTTTGACAGTTTCATATACTCATTCAAATGAATTTTTGGAATAAACTCCAGTTTTTTCTTTAAGTAGAATAACCGGATCTGTTTTTTTATTTCAGACAGGTTTTTATAATCTGCTTTTTCATATTTATTAAACACTTTGATGATTTCAATAGCTTTATCATACTCTTTTGCTTCATATAACTTAAGCAGCCGGTTGTATTGATCATCAATTTTTGCAATAAATTCCTGTTTTATCCTGTCCTTTTCATGCTGCACCGCTTTTCTTTGTATTGATTCAGATCTTAAGTCAATAATCAACTTGAATACCAGGTTAAATAAAACAAAGAAAAATATAGCTAAAATAACTATAATTTGAATGGAATACCTTGTTTTCTTGGAAGGCATATTCTTATTAATACCCTTTTAATTAATACTGATAGCGATATAGTCTAATGAATAAGATACCATCCGTAAAGGTTTTTTTACCAGATTTTTTTACCGGGTTGCTTATCTGGATTTTATTTTACTATAGATATTAAAGGTTTGCGCATCAGGTTTGGTTCCCAGGTCCTTTTTTAATAATAACCTGCATTCTTGAAAAACATCAATAGCTTTATTTTTCTGACCTGAATCCGCATATAGAATCATCAGGTTCTGGTATGCTGGTTCAAAATAGGGATCTGCCCCAAGGATGAGCTGCCAGGTTTCCACAGCCTTTTCGATCTGGTCCATTTCTTCGTGAAGCATGGCTTTTTTTTGCAAAAGCTCACCAAATCTTGCCAAAAAAAGATCCCTTTTCCGGGATATCCATTCCAGATAAGGTTCTTCTGCAAAATAATCTCCCTTATAAATTTCTACAGCCTTTTCATAAAGTTCAAGAGCGATTTCAAGCTTGTTGTTTCTTTCATTTTCTACAGCTTTTGCACCAAAGGCAATAAACTCATCCACATCAAGTGTGACAAGTTCCGGATCAAGGGATATCAAGCCTGCCTTTTGAATAATATAAGAGTATCCAAATTCTTTTTTTGGATTTGGCTCTATTCCTTTACGCAGGCGATGAAGATTGATTTTAAAATTTTTTTCTCCGGCTTTCAGCGTGGCTTTGGGCCATAAATCATCAATCAGGATTTCTTTTGGGATATCCTTTGATCCGTGCAGTACGATTGATTTGAGCAGCAGTATGGGCCTTGCACCCTCAAATACCTTATTGTCCAACACCTTATTGTCGCTGTGAATATTAAACTGCCCAAGGGTTTCTATCCTGATCCCGGGCAAAAGCCTTTTGTATACGGGTCGTAAATTTTCAATGAGCCTGTTTTTCCCTTTTTGTTTACCCGCAACCAATATCCTGTCCATTAGTTCAAAAACCAACGCCTGATCACAGCGCAAAATCAGGGAGACAACATAAGACTTAACGGATTTGATCTTATCATATGCCGTCATTAATAAAAGGACACGGATTAACACCCTCTCGCTGATCAGAGGAAAAAACACGTACCCTTTCTGAATGGCATTTTTAAGCCCCCGACCCAAATAGTTGAAAGCAGCCTCAATCTCATTAAGCTCCCAGGATATCAGGCCCAAGGCAAAACAAGCTTCCGAACAGCAAAGATCCGATGAAATACCCTCAAAATATTCAAGGACCGGAACCAGCATGTTTTTAGCCTTTAAAAATTCTTTGTTCCTGAAAAGAATCATACCTGCCAGCTGTTGTGCTAAAAAATGATGAATGTCCCCTTTTTGGGCCAAATCCAGTTCTTTCAGCGCCTTTTTAATCTCCTGATCCGCCTCTTTAAGCTTTTCTTCCTGTAAAAAGCTCAAGGCCTTGATCCGGTGAGAAATCCCTTTATAAAAATCATTTCCTTCCAAAATTGAAAAATCATTCAGATGGTCTGCCATCTGCTGTGCTTCATCAAATTGTTTTGTATATACCAGGTGCAGGGCGCGGGCTTCAACAAATCCCGGATAAAGAAAAATCAACCCGAATTTTTCAATATCTGTTTCAGACCGGATTAATAATTGTCCGGCTACATCAAACCGGGCATTTTTCAGGGCAAAATCTATATCAACAATGCTTTTCAGAGCCCTGTATTCCGGATGCTGTCCTTCCTTGGTGATCTGTTTTATTTTTGACAGCATCTGTCTTGCATTTACAAAATCTCCAGCCTGGACATACCCGAATGTCATGGTAATGGATGCATTGAGCACCAGATTCGGATTGCTGATCTGCCTGCCCAAAAGAATGGAATTTCTACAGGCAGACACACCTTTTGGAATATTTCCGTTACCTGCGATATACCCTAAGCCCATCTGCTGCCACAAAAGGGCTTTTGCCCAGGGATACCGGTTCTTTTGACGAATTTGCAATAATTGTTTTTCGCCCTTTTTAATCCATTTCAAAATCATTCCGGAAGGCTGGCGGATAAATACCGCCGCCTCAATGAGATATCCGACAGACAGCAGCATACCGCGGATATCACGGGTTAGTTCAAAAAGGTCAAACGCCTTTTTAAAATCAATGATATTTTTTTTCCCGCCTTTGATACGCCGGGTCATGGTCCGAAAAAATATCAGCCAGGGATCATTCTGTATCATACTATCCGGAAGGCATTTGATCCATTTTTCAAGCCCGGTCATCTTCTGGTTAATAATATAGTCCGTACCCTTGATTTTGATAATACGAATAATATCTGAAAACGCATCTGCTTCAATAAAATAATTTATTGCCTGCTCATGATCTTTTCTTTCCCAAAAAAACAGTCCGACTTTCCAGTTAAGCGTTTTATAAGCTTTCCTGCCCCTGGTTTTTAAAAAATCCTGCAAAAGAAAATCCTTAAACAGGTTATGATATTTAAATTTAGGCCATCTGCTGTCCGAATCGATTCGCTGGATAAACAGGTTTCTTTTTTCAAGCTCGGTTAAAATTGTACGAGCATCATTGGATTTAAAAATATGGTTTGCCGTCTCAAGATCAATGATATCCAGAATAGATGTTTTGATTAAAAATTCGCGGACCGGATCTGGAAGGTTTTTGTAAATCTCCTGAGAAAAAAAACTAAAGACTTCCGATGACAACCGGTCCGGAAGATTTTGCAATTTCCTAAACTGTCTTATGGATTCTGATACCAGGGTAAGCCCCCCCGCCCAGCCATCCGTAACCTGATGAATCCTTTCAATATCAATGGTATTGGCCTGGGCATACCCTGCAAAAAACAATCTGGTTTCATCAAGGGTAAACGCCAGGTTATCATTGTTGAGCACAAAAATATTATGCTCCATCTTAAGCCGCGGGATATTGAACAGGGGCATGCTTCTGGATAAAAGAAAAAATTTTAATTTATTAAATTTGCCGTTAAGAATACCTTTAATTAATTGAAAGCTTGATGAAGCCTCATCAATTGATTCAAAATCATCCAGCACAATAATAAATGGGGACGAAAACTCGTGAAGGATAATGGATAACCCTTCAATATGTCTTAATAGCCCTTGTTCCGTCCCAAGGGTACTGTGGGGGATGAAAATATCATTATTCCCCTCATTTTGTCCGAGTAGTTCACGGATTCCCCTGATAAGCCTGTCAAACAGTTTGGTATGATCCTGGTCGTCCTTTGAAAGATGAAACCACAAGCATGGTCTGTCAGATTGTTGCAGATAGGAGGCCACAAGAGTTGTTTTGCCCTGGGCAGCCTGGCCTGTGATCAAAAAATTCTGTCTATGAAAATTTTCATCCAAGAGGCAAAACAGGCGCTGCCGCTTGACAGCATCTGAAATATGAGGAGGATTGTATCGGGTGGTCATGGCAAACCGGTCGGCTAATCTTCCGGCAATGCATCTTTAAGCGTTGCCATCTTGTCCATCCCGGCCATCCGGAACACTCTTACATAATTATAGGACAAATTTTCCATTACAATGGTAGCCCCCCTTTTTTTTAAATCCTGTACCACCTCCATTAAAAGGGATATGCCTGAACGATCAATGGAAAAACTGTCGTCAAATATCAGGCAGACTTCTTTGACATCATTGATAAATTCGGTTTTAAAAAATGAAGAAACCGCTTTTTGCTCCGATGCGGTAAGTTTTCCTTTTGCAGAAAAGACAAGCTTGTCTTCTGTCTTTGTTTCCGAAAATTCAAAGGGCATATTTCGGGGCATTAGTTTTCTTTTTTCAGCCCGGGCAAGTGCGGAATTTAATGCCTGCCTTTCAACGGGCTTGTTGATAAAATCAGACGCATTCAGATCAAGGGCTTCCACAGCCTTTTCCATGTCGCCATGGCCGGTAATAATAATAACTTGGGACTCTATCGATGTCTTCCTGATCCTGCGCAGCACTTCAAGCCCGTCTATACCCGGCATCTTTATATCGGTAAACACGATCTGTGGACAAATCTCATTGAACAGGGCCAATCCTTTTTCTCCGTCTTCGGCAGTATATACATCATATCCATAGGCTGTCAGGAAAAGTTTGAACATGGAAAGGGTCGGCTTTTCATCATCTATGACTAAAATTTTCATTTTCTTTTCCTTTGCCCTTGCTTCTGATTAATATTTATCAATTTTCTTTTAAATGGGCCGGAAACAAAATTTTGAAACTGGTTCCGTTTCCGGGCCTGCTTTCCACGCTGATAGTTCCATTGTAATCCCTGACAATCCCCTGGATAATGGGAAGACCAAGACCTAACCCCTCACCCATTTCCTTTGTTGTATAAAAGGACTCAAAAATACTGTCCATCCGGTCCGGTTCAATGCCGGCTCCATTATCGGATATGACGGCACCGACATTTTCACTGTCAAAAAAAGTGGAGATGGTGATCATTCCTTTTTCTATATCGTGACTTGTTTCTATTCTTTCATTCACCGCATCCCTGGCATTGGTAAGCAAATTAAAAACCACCTGTTCCATCCGGTTGTTATGGGCCAGAACCGAAGGGATAGATTCATCCAGATTCAGTATGAGTTCAATATTCTGCAAAGCGATCTGCCTGCCGATAATCTTGTTCACCGAATGGATGCAATCATTAATATTGATCACCTCCCTTGAAAAATCTGCTTTCCGGGAAAAGGTTTTCAACCGTCCCACGATTTCAGCCGCCCTTGATACCTGGGTACTGATTTCCTTTAACACCATTTCAAAATCATCTTCATTGATTTTCTTTTTTCTTTCATTCATCATGCAAAGGTATTCACTGCCCATTTTAATGGTATTCAAAGGCTGATTGATCTCATGGGCAATACCGGCGGACATTTTTTCAAGATTGGTCATTTTACTGGCCTGGATCAGCTGGGAATCCTTTTCAACCAGTTCCGTGATATCGGTTGCCGCCACGATGATCACATCTTCATTCCGATACTCTGAAGGGCTTGCATGGATATTGACAAATACAGACCCGCCGTCCTCCTTAAAAAACTTAATTTTAGAACTGATTACCAGGGTTTCACCCTCGGGATATTTTTGAGTGAATTCACCTTCGTCCAGGTTGCCAAGGGAAAAAAGACTCATCCCGATCAAGGTTTGTCTTTTATAACCAAGCAGCTCCGTGGCATTGGGATTAGCATCCAGAATTTCAAACGTCTTTTTATTGACAACAAATATGGGGTTGGGACCGCTTTGAAACAGGGATCTGTATTTTTCCTGAGATTCTTTGAGCCGGTTCGTGGACAGTTTCAACTGGGATGTCATCTTAATAAACGAATTGGTCAGCTTGGTAATTTCATCGTCCTTTGCGCCGGTATCAGCGGTCTGCCGTTCCAGGTCATCCTTTGAAATAATATTAAAATTTCCCTTTGTGAGCTGGTCTGTGTAGCGGATCAGGGAAGACACGGGCTTAATAATATGAAGGGCCAGCCTGTGGCTCAAAAAGAAAAAAATAATAGTCACCATGGACAAAAAACTTAAAAACACAAGTCTTAAATTGGAAATAAGTTTTTCAATATGCTTTTTATCAAGACCGATCTGGACAGACCCGATGGTATAAATGCCCTCTTTAACCGGTACCACCACATGAAAGACAAAATGCCTGTCCACGTCAATACTGGTAATGTTTTCCTTTTTATAATCCTGGTTCTTTACGATGGCTTCGATATTTAAGGGAAACCCCGTGGTAAAGGTATGGGCAAGGATATTTCCCTGGTTATCGCTGATGATCAGATATTTTACAATATCCTTCCGGTTTCCGAGTCTTGCATCATAAGCAAGGCCTGTCAACTCGGCCCGGTTTTTTGTCAGGATATACACCCTTGAATTATCGGCAATACCCTGGGCAATACCGACACCCCTTTTTTTTAATTCGTTTGTCAGACCTGTAATCAAAAGCGACCGGGTAAAAAGGGCAATCAGAATACTGACCAGAATAATAAATCCCAGACTGGAAATAAAAATCTTATTTTTAAGAGACAATTCGTTAAAAGATTTCATTTGATCAATGTAAGCTTTCCCTGTTTGATCATGGTGTAATAGACATTATCCAGTCCCTGGTAATCATTTTTCCCAAAGGACAAAGGATTTTGAATCCCCAGGTCAAACTGATCAATAGACTCAATGGCCCCGATAAATTTTTCTCTGGTGATGTCTTTTCCGGCACGCATAAGCCCCTCTGCCAGTATCCTGGCATTCAGATATCCTTCCAGCCCTATAAAACTTGGTTTGCTGTCAGGATAGTAAGTACTCAGCAATGAGATATACTCTTTTACCCCGGGCAAAGGCTGAGTCGTGTGATTGGAATCGGGCGGAGGCACAACCTGGGTGACAATCACCCCTTCACCATTTGCCCCAAGCCTTCTGGCAAGTTCGGTTGAACCGACAAAGGATACATTGTGGAACAAAGGAGAAAAATTGCGTTCCTTGGCAAGATTAATAAATTTTGCACAGGAATCATAGGTTCCGATCATGACCACAGCCTGTGCGTTAGACTGAATGATCTTTTCAAGCCCGGCCTCCACATCAAGGGTTCCCCTGACATAAGATCCCTTTGCCACCGGTATCAGCCCGTATTTTTTCAAAGCAATCTCAGTCCCCCTGAGCCCGTCAAATCCATACTCGTCATATTGGTAAAAAACCGCCACCTTATCAAAATTCTTTCTCTTAACGATCAGATCAACCGCAGCCCGGGTCTCCTGGTAATAGGATGCCCGGATATTGATCAGGTATCGGCTCACCGGCTGCCGCAGGCGATTTGCCCCTGTAAACATGCCGACCAAAGGAATCCTTGCTTCATTGACCAGAGGAATAATTCTTACAGTGGTGGGCGTGCCGACATAGCAGAACAGAGCAAACACCTGGCTTTCTAAAATCAGCTTCTGGGTATTATAAAGACACTGGGTGGGATTATACCTGTCATCCAGGGCAATCAGTTTTATCTTCCTGCTATGAATCCCGCCCTTTTCATTGATATGACGGATATAGGACATTGCCCCCTGGAGCATCTGGGTTCCCAGGTACCCGGCATGGCCGCCCAGGGCAAGGGATGATCCGATCAGGATCTCATTCGGCTTTATTCCGGTCCTGTTTTCCGGGGCAATGTCGGACTGCTGAGGCGTTGTACATGAACCTCCTAAAAGCAATAAAAAAAAGCAGCAAATAAAATATATAAATCCTTTTCGTACCCGGATCATTTAATTGTATCCTCAACTTTAACTTAAGATTTTTAAAAATTGCCCGGTTCAAACAATAAAATAGTGCCACCCGAATGTCAAACTCTGATGCCGCCTATTTGCATTTGCTCTGTTTTGGTTGTTAACGCTTGTAAATTCATAAGATAATTTGTAAAAAATTGGAATGAATAAAACGATTGATATAAGAGATCAGGCCCATCTATCAGGAAGTCAGGTCCAAAAGCTGAACTTTATAACTGATTCAAGCCGCTTAATCTTTCGAAAACACTACCGGTCGGGCTTAAGGTCCCACATTTTTGAAGTTCTTTTGGCCGAAGATGTTCTAAAAGAAACCTGCGGACAGATCATAGACGGCATACGAATGTTTCCCCGGGCAAGGCCGAAAAAAATGTTCAGAATATTACGAAACAGATTTGAAAGCACTGAGGCGATTTTTAATGAAATAAAAAAATATCACCTGTTATTAAAATTTCTGGGACCAGAACTCATTGCAGAATCTGATGAATTTATTGTTGACTATACAGGAACAGGAACCAGCCAGATTGTCCTGTGTGGTTTGCAGGAATATATTGAAGGAGAAATGCTTGATCCCTGGAGATTATTTGGTGAAGACTACTTAAAGGATTTATTCAAGTCCACCATGTACACAGATTCCCAAAATAAAGCATTGGTTCAAAAAGCCCGGAAAAATATAGCAAAATTAGTCAAAAAAACCCGGCACATGATCTTTGATGCAGGATATATTCCAGACCTTGCCGGGATCGGTAACCTGGTATTAACCCCTGACGGGGATCTCAAATTGGTTGACATCAATAATATCGTTAAAATCAAACTTGACGATTCGATCCTTATCGACGACAAAGGATATCCTTCCTGTGATGTATCAATAGAAGTCCTGTCTATCCTGGAAAATAAAATTCTTCAAAAAAACATCCACATGGATGACCCGCTTTACCGGCTTTTTTTATCACCAAAGAGAAGAAAAAAAGTAAAGGCTCTTGAAAAAGAGTTTTACAAAAATC
>JAGLNZ010000408.1 GCA_023139225.1 Desulfobacula sp.
AAAAAAATGGGAGAAAATCCCTAATGTGGATATGAATTGTTTTGGGTGCGGCCCTGAAAATCATCATGGGCTGAAGATGACCTTTGAAACCAATAAAGAAAGACTTCGATCCATTGTCATTGTGCCGGATCATTTAAGAGGATGGAGCAATATAGTACACGGCGGGGTGCTGTCCACCATATGTGACGAAATTATGGCATGGGCGGCCATCTATCTTTCAAAACGATTTATCCTGACAAAAACCATAACCACCTCATTTTTAAAGCCTGTGACCATCGGATCAAGGTTGGAAACCTTTGGCTTTATTAAAGAGCAAATTGATGAAAGAAATGCAATCATGACAGGAGAAATTTACAATGACAAAGGCCTGTTGTGTGCCATGAGTACGGGTGAATTTGCTCTTTTTACATCAAATGATTTTAAGAAACTTTCTATCATGCCAAATGATCTTCTGGATAAAATGACAGGCATGTTTGATATAGCTTAGCCGGTTAAATTTATTTGTTTTTCATAAAGGTTTTGAAAATAAAACCGCCCCGCCTGCTTCTTTGTAATGCCCGTCCTGCTTGAAGCCCGCAGCTTTATGAATTCGCATCGCTTGACGGTTATTTTCCTGGATTTTCAGGGTGATTTTACAGCAGTTTAATTCAATGGCCTTTTTTTCAACTATTGCCAAAAGTTTTTGCCCGATTTTTTTCCCCCTGTAATCGGGCTGCAAATAAAAATCACTGATATTAATCATCGGACGTGCGTTAAAAGTTGAAAAACCTTTAAAGCATGTAACAATGCCTACCGCCTTGTTATCATGGAATGCAAGGAATATAATTGTTGTGGGATGATTTTGAAGCCCGGGGATTAATTCTTTTAAAATATCCTGAGTCAATGGCTGTCCATCTCCCATGGGATCTGTGGCATAGGCATTTAATAATTCCAATACAGCCTGTGAGTGAAGGGTGAGATCCAGATTGGCTTCAAATATTTCAGTTAGGGCCATGATCAACTCCTGTATATTGAAGGTAAATAAACCCCTGTTTTATAAATGCAAGGGCAGTCTTTTGTCGTCAATCTCAATCGTTGTTTTTGAATATGTCAGCTTATTAATAATTTTTCCATCTTTAAAATGAATTACATCAACTCCTTTTCTGATTTCAGGCCTGTCTTCAAAACCCGGTTCAGTTGATGGCCATTCAAGAATCCATCGATAAAGAGCCTTTTGGTGCAGTTCATCAATGAATGTCTCCTCTTCAAGGAACCTGAAGTTACCATGATTGTTAAACCAGGGTTCCCAGGCTTTTCTAAGTGCTTTTATGCCTTTAACATAAGCACCGGTCCAGTTTTCAAAAAAAATGTCATCGTGGAAAATTGCCATTACCTTATCAAGGTCATACTTCTTCCAGGCAAGGTTCCAATCCTTTAGTAAAGCTTTTATTTCTTTTTGTGAAAGTTTCATTATTCCACCTATAACCATTGGTCAAGCGAATTGGCATAATATTTTAATAAATGGATTTCTGATCCTTTACTGGTAAATATGCCATCAGCTTCATTTATCATGCCTCGAAGCAACATCAATGAAATAGCTTCTGAAATGGCATGTTTTCTTGTACTATGGGCTGTTTCAATGACAGGCGCCCCGTTTTTTTTTATGTTTAACAAAATTGATTCGCACTTATTATCAATGTCTGAAATACTAAGCTCTTTGTCAAGATTTTCTAAAAAAATTTGACAGACCAAAGATACGGGAACAATGGGGACAACATCGGAAATATTGGCCATCAATAATTCACACAGTTTTTTGATTTCAGGAAATCTTTGATTGCGTTGTAAATTTTTAAAAATAATTTGATGCTTTTTTGAATAGGCAATAGTTGAAATCGGTTTTCCAAAATTAACACAGGCATACCCAAATCGACGCCACCGTGAAAGCAGTATCTGGGTAATGTTTCTCAATATAAAGCCAATGGTTGTTTTGAAAACAAACCAGAGGCTTCGTTTTTGTAAATCAGGATTTAATGATCTTAAAAGGCTTCGGTCTTCTATGGTACGATCGTAATTGATACCCACAGGGATAAAAATGATATCCCGGTCTTTTTTGGGATCAAAGCCTCTCAGCATATAATCAATTAAACCCAGTCTTGGTTCCTGAAGATTACCGTCTTTACTGAGACCGCCTTCAAGAAAGACGGCCTGGCATACCCCTTGTTGAGTGGCCATGTGGATATATCTTTCCAAAACCCTTCGATATAAAGTATTTCCGGAGTTTCTCCTTACAAAAAAAGCGCCCATGAACCTGAACAGCATATGAAGCGGCCATATTTTTGCCCACTCACCAACGGCATAGGAAAGCGTGGTCCTTTCTGCTGCCAGGAACGCCACAAGAATATAATCAATGTTTGAGCGGTGATTCATAATAAATACAACCGTGGAATCAGGGTCTATTTTTTTGTATTGATCATCTTCAAGAAGTCCTACGCGAACCCGATATAAAAGCCTGGCAATTTTTTTTGCAATCCAGTATCCGATTCTAAAATAAAAATAAGCATTAAATGAAGGAACAATCTCTTTTGCATAAGAGATTGCTTTTTTTTGAACCATTTCAAAGGGCATATCTTTTTCATCGGCATATGATTTGATGGCCTCTATAATTGCAGGGTCATAGGATAAACGATCAATCAGAACCTGTCGTTTGGTTAATTGGAAGGGCCTTATTTCAATATCAAGCCGCGTTCCTATTTCTTCGATCACTCTGTTGATGCGCCTGCGAAGAAACCACCGGCTGCTGGGAATCAGGATTCGATCTAACAGGGCAAAGACGGCAATAAAAACAAGAAAGAGAAACAGCCAGATGGAAATTGTGATTTGTCCACTCATAGGATTCTCCCATGCAAATTTTGCAAACAAATATTTTAAAGTCGTTTGCTTAGAACCGTCACCGGGTCATCATTAAACCCAATAGTTTTATAAAACCTGATTACCTGTTCATTGGTTTTTCTTACCATAAGATTTATTTTCGGACAACCCATAGCCGCCAAAGCTTTTTGGGCGTGTTGAACAAGCTTTGCCGCATATCCTTTTTTTTGGTATTCAGGTTTTATGGCGAGATAATAAATCCATCCCCGGTGACCGTCAAACCCTGCCATACAGGATCCTGCGATTTTGTCATTGATAATTCCCACAAAGAACAGATCATCATTTTGGGCAAATTTTAATTGAATATCCTTTGCAGGGTCATTTAAGGGAACAACAAGGTTGCATTCATTCCAAAGTGTAATGAGTTTTTCTTCATCATCGGGTTCATATAATCTTATAATCATCATAGGCTTATTGTTGTATAATCAATTCAAATAAGCAATGATTATCAATCATTATCAAGAGCAAGCTTTAATCCAAATCCAATAAAAATTATTCCGGAAAGTTTTTGCAAAAAGGTGCCGACCATTTTGTTTTGCCTTAATGTGTTTGTCATTAATGCAGCAGTCCAGGTTAAAAAAAGACACCAAAGTGTTCCGGTCACAAGAAAAGTGCCGCCTAAAATAAGAAAAGGTATTGGTCCGTTTGCATGATTCGGATTAATAAACTGAGGTAAAAAAGAAAGAAAAAATAAGGCTACCTTAGGGTTTAGGACATTTGTGAGTACCCCTTGCTTGTAAATTTTTGCAAGATCCCTGACCGCATATTCAGACTGCGAGGTTTCAAAAGCTTTATTTTTTTCCAAAAGTGTTTTTACGCCAAGATAAATCAAATAGATAGCTCCGGCCCATTTGACCAGTGTGAAAACAAAAGCTGAGGTTGATAAAATCAAGGACAATCCAAATGCTGCACAAAGGACGTGGACAATACAGCCTGACATGATCCCCGCCACCGATATGAGTCCGGCAGTTTTCCCCTGGGAAACGCTTCGGGTCAATATGTACATGGTATCCACACCCGGTGTCAGGTTGAGAATGATTGCAGCAATAATAAATCCCAAATAATTTTCAATCCCAAACATTGTAGAGCTATCCTTTATGATAGTTTAATCAAATAATGCATTAATAAAGAGTTTTGAGTCAAAATCCTGAAGATCCTCAATCTGTTCTCCCACACCAATATATTTTATCGGCAGTTTCATGCTGCTTGCAATGGAGGCAACAATACCACCTTTGGCAGTTCCATCAAGTTTTGTCAGTGCAATCTGGGTTAAGCCCACTGCTTCATTAAACAGATTTGCCTGGGAAATTGCATTTTGTCCGGTGGTGGCATCTAAAACCATTAATACCTCATGGGGAGCACCGGCAAGTTTTTTATTAATGGAGCGTTTTATCTTTTTAAGCTCTTCCATCAGATTTTTTTGTGTATGAAGCCTGCCGGCCGTATCAATTAATACAATGTCGATATCCCTGGCACAAGATGCTTCAACAGAATCATAGGCCACAGCGGCAGGATCCGCCCCTTCTTTATGTTTGACAATAGAGGCATTGGATCTGTCTGCCCAGATTTCGACTTGTTCTATTGCTGCTGCCCTGAATGTATCTGCTGCAGCAATGAGCACTTTTTTCCCCTGGGATGTAAACTTCATGGCAAGCTTTCCCAACGTCGTGGTTTTGCCGGTTCCATTGACGCCGACAACCATTATAACATGGGGTTTTGTGGTCGGTTCTTTTTTTAGGGTTTCTGAATTTTCCGGGAACAGCCCGATCAATTCCTCTTTCAGCACCTGTTTGAGCTCATCTGCATTGGAAAGTTTTTTCGCTTTTTTCTTTATTCTTTCCATCATCTCCATGGTAATATCAATACCAAGATCTGATGTGATCAATAGCTCTTCCAATTCTTCAAAAAGGTTTTCATCAATCATTTTGCTGGAAACAAACAGCTCATTGATGTCTGTGGTTAATACCTGTCGTGTTTTGGAAAGTCCGTTTTTCAGCCTTGAGAAGATCCCGTTGCCGTCTTTTTTATTTTCGGGACTCTTTTTTTTAAATGGATTAAACCCCAATTTATATTGCTCCTTAGATTTTTATTGTTTTGTATGATCTTTTACATTTTTCTTGAATCAGAATCAAGGATTGTAAGTGAAAACTTGAAGCAAATATTGACTCAATCTGTAATCTATCATAGGTTTCTCTATTAATTTTAATCTTTGAGAAATATTTATGATCCAAAAAATTAAGAAACAGTGGTTTCTATTCAGTCTTATTTTTATTTTTGTCATAGTCATTTTTGATCAGTCAAATACCCTGGCAAAAATCGGGATGATTCTAAAGGATAACCACAGTCCTGAAATCATGATATTTTTTATTTTTATTTTTTCAGGCCTTTTAATAGAAAGTGATCAGATAAGAGCGGGAATTAAAGATATTAAATCAACGCTTTTAGCATTGGCAGTCATTATTGTGTTTGCACCAATAGCTGCCTGGGTGCTTTGCCTTTTCCCCGTTGAAACCGGGGTGGCAATTGGCCTTTTTATTGTAGCAGCCATGCCCACAACGCTGTCTTCCGGGATTGTGATGACCGGAGCTGCAGGCGGCAACATGGCCCATGCGCTTTTTGTGACAATACTGTCAAATTTTATCGGTATCTTTTCCGTTCCTGTTATACTTTCGCTTTTTTTGTCATTCCTTCACCAGGAAAAAGAACTGGTTATTGATCAGGGGGCTATTATTATTAAATTGATTTTAATTGTTCTTTTTCCTCTGCTGATCGGGATTGTGGCAAAGGCAAAGGTTTTTACAGCAGATCAATTGGGAAAATTTAAACTTCAGATCATTAACCAGTGTATGATTATCGGCGTTGTCTTTATTGCCCTTGCAGGGGCAAAACAGGTGCTTTTACAACAAGGCGATACCTTTTGGTATATACTGATTCTTGTGACGGTTTTCCATTTGATGCTTTTGGGGTGTTCCTTTTTGCTTGTAAAATTGTTCCGAGTGGAAAAGGGCCGCTATGAAAGTATTATTTTTATGGGATCACAAAAGACCCTGGCCTTATCCGTTATGATTCAGGTAAGCTATTTTAATGAATTTGGAATTGCATTGCTTGTCTGTGTCATTCATCACATTGTTCATTTAATGATTGATGGATATCTAAGTGCAAAAATGAGCACCAGCCTCTTTGTTGAAAAACAATAATGAGACTTTACTTTCTATCCGGCAGTGGTTAAAAATAGAATATTTAGTTTAACTTCAAAAAGGAAATATTCCCTATGAGTTCTGCCAAGGAAGAAAAATTAATGACATTGCAGGATCAGGTGAAAAAACTTTTGTCCCAGAAAGATACTTTATTAAAAGAACTTGATACGGTTGAAGAGCGATTTGAAAAAACCAATAGATTGTATCGAAAATATTTTCCTGTGATTATTGACTCTATTGTCACTGGAGAAAATTTATTTTCAAGAACTTGCAAGGATTTGAGCATAGCACTGAAAAAAGGAGAATCCGAAGGTAAGATGGAATATATCTTTGAACAATTGAAAACTGCTATGCTGAAAGAGGATATCGGCCCTGTATCAGGCAAGAAGAAAAAGGGGTTGTTTTCTTCCTTTATGAAAGGTCATTCAGAATCATTTATCGATGAGTACAAACAAAGTTATCATGATGTGGTGAATAATCTTCGGTCTAATATGGATGAAAAATATTTTGTCAAACTTGACAATATCACTGCAAGGATAAAATCAGCAGAAGATACGGATGATATCAGTAATATTAGAGAAAGCGTCTTCAGTCTTGTTTTCGTTTATATCTCCGATACCAGCCAGGATCGTGAAAAGGTCAACTCCTTTGTCCGGGAAGTTGTCGGTAAAATTCTTGATATTGAATCCAAACTTGCAACTACTTACCAGCAGACTGACTCCATGTTTCAATCCAATGAAGGGTTTGAGTTGGTTTTAAGCGCTGAGATGAAGGGGCTGAAACAAACATCAGATGTTGCTTTACGCCTTGATGAATTAAAAATTCAGGTATCCCAAAGACTTGCCTCCATTGAAAATGCATTACAAAAAAAACAGGCCAAAGACCGGGCCATCAAGGAAGTGGCCCAAAAGAACAGGCAGACATTTAAATCCGGTTTTGCAAAATTGAAATTAGAGCTTGATGAAGCAACACAGTATTCGGAAGAGCTTGAAAAGAAGCTGAATCAGGATCAGTTAACAGGAGCATATAACAGGCGGGCGTATGATAAAAGGATTGAAGATGAAATGGCAAGGTTTTTAAGGTACGGAACCCAGTTTTCGTTGCTGTTGATTGATGCGGATAAATTTAAACTGATCAATGATAATTATGGCCATGCCATTGGAGATAAATGTCTTCAGGAGATCATAAAGAGAAGCATTCCGCTGTTGCGTAAAAATGATATGCTTGCCCGCTATGGAGGAGAGGAATTTATGGTGATAATGCCGGAAACCGACAGCAAAGGAGCAAAAGAGGCAGCAGAAAAAATAAGACAAACCATTGAAAAAATAGAATTTATCTATAAGAAAGATAAAGTCAAAGTGACCGTCAGTATTGGTGTATCTCAATCCAAAGAGGGCGATAAGAATCATCAGCAGATTTTTGAACGCGCAGATATTGCCGTGTATCAAGCCAAGGAGCAGGGAAGAAACCGGGTTCTAGTCAATTGATCTGAATGGATAACAGGAGCGGATATGGAAAATCGGAATTATAAATCACTTGAATTTTTATTGAATCATACGAAAACAGGAGATGTGACCTCGGATGTAAATGCCCAAACCATTGAAAGGCGATCATTTTCTCCCAGAAAGATTAAAATATTTTCATCAAAGTATACAAACATAGAAGATTGTCCGGAATATAAATTCAAAAATGATAGGCAGGCTCAAAAAGTACTTCCTGATATTATTAATAACCAGGTTCAAAGACTTATTCCAGGCGGGAAAAGAAGTAAAAGTGATAAGCAGACATTCTCGATGCGCCGGAATATAGGAGTGGTTTTTTCAGGGGGGCCTGCACCTGGCGGGCATAATGTGATCGCAGGGCTGTATGATGAGGTAAAAAAGTATAATTCCCAATCCAGAGTATTTGGATTTCTTATGGGGTCTGACGGCTTAATCGAATCAAAATATGTTGAAATCACCCAGAGTCTTGTGGATGCATATAGGAATATGGGCGGGTTTTCCATGATTAAGACAG
Organism: Desulfobacula sp.; assembly: GCA_023139225.1. Taxonomy (GTDB): domain Bacteria; phylum Desulfobacterota; class Desulfobacteria; order Desulfobacterales; family Desulfobacteraceae; genus Desulfobacula. The sequence goes on from JAGLNZ010000408.1 coordinate 8,121, forward strand.
GGAGAACCAAAATTGATTCTAAGAATAAAATGGAATTATCGTTAAAAACTTGTGTACAGCTTGAACTGGACGGCCTGGTGGTCATCGGAGGGGATGATTCAAACACCAATGCTGCTTTTCTTGCCCAGCG
>JAGLNZ010000409.1 GCA_023139225.1 Desulfobacula sp.
TTTTAACCAAATTATAAACGGATGTTGTTATGAATAAACAAATAAAAAATGCAGAATCAAAAAAAATAATGCTGGAAAATGGGAAATTGTTTTTCAGTAAGGAAACAGAACGAAAATTTTTTTTCTACATGACCATCATCATGCTTGTGATGGGTGTATTTGTAAAATGGGTATAACCTTAGAATCGGACCGATGATTGATCCGGACTGAAGATATTCAAAGGAGAGTGCGATGATATTGGAATCCACTTTAAAAAGCTGTCAGTTTTATTCTTATTCTCTGATCCAGCTTTTGATTGAACCCGGACACTTTTTCAGGGAGCTTGGCGAGAAAACAACCGTAAGAAAGGCGTTGGGGTTTATGGTGATCTGCAGTGTTTTTTTTGCAATTGCAAGCCTTTTAACCGGGGCTTATTCCAAGCCTGTCTGGATAATGGCAATCATCTTTTTTGTTAATGCCTCAGGAATGATACTTGTTTCATCATTTATCGGGTATACGGCAATGGTCCTGATCATGGGAAAACGCATCTCTTTTTCCATTGTTTTCAGTATATATGCCTTTTCATCCGGGGTGACCCTTTTTATGTCATGGCTGCCGTTTTTTTTATGGTTTACCGAACCGTGGAAATGGTGGCTGATATACACAGGGTTTAAAAACACCTGCGGGTTTACATGGAAACAGGCATTGGTAATCCTGGTGGTTTCCATGACGGTTCAGTTTTTTCTCATTTATTCAGCCCTGATAGCATTTGTTAATTAAAAGGATAAAACTTCAGGTATTATATAAACATTATGAAACGACCATTAAAAATAAGAATTGATCAATAAGGAGACAATACAAATGGCAAAACAGATAAAAGTGTTAATGGTGGATGATGAAAAAAGATTCAGGGATACGACAAAAAAAATACTGACGAAAAAAGGATTTGAAACCATCCTTGCAGAAAGCGGCGAGGAGGCTCTTGAAAAAATTGAACAGGACCCGGATGTGGTTATTTTAGACATTAAAATGCCGGGTATTGACGGACACGAGGCCCTGGCAAAAATAAAAAAGCTTAAACCGGATCTTCCGGTCATCATGCTGACGGGTCACGGAGATGCGCCTTCGGCAAGGGATGCCCTTGTTGAAGGGGCGTTTGACTACCTGAGCAAACCCTGTGATATTGATCTTCTGGCAGAAAAAATAAAGGAAGCCTGCTATCAAACAAATAAATCATCTGACCACGAGGAAAGACGGGTTACATCTATAATGATCCCGATTACAGAGTACAGCACCATCAAAGAAGGGAAAACCATACAGGATGCAATTTACGAACTGAAAAAATCTTTTATTAAAAAAATAACAACAAACCAAATAATGGAGACAGGTCATCGGTCGATTCTCGTGAAGGACGCTGACCAGGAGATTAAAGGGATTTTGACTATACGGGATCTGCTGGAAACGCTCATGCCGGTCTATCTTTCCGTACCCAAGCCATCTTTGGCAGACAGTATTGAATATTCCCCCATGTTCTGGAACGGTATGTTCACCACAGGAATCCGTGACGTCAAGAACAAATGTATCAGTGATGTCATGTCACCTTCTCCCATTACTATTGACGGCAGATCAAATCTCATGGAGGCAGCATTCCTCATGCTGCACAACAACGAGAGACGTCTTCTTGTCAAGTTGTTTGATAAAGTTGTGGGTGTGATAAGGGAGCAGGATCTGTTTTTTGCAATGGAAAAGATTTTAAATTCATGATTAACGTATTGGTTTTATGATAAAATTAAAATAGTCTGGAGAATGGTAATAATATGCCATCTCCCAGGCTGTTTCTCATAATACCAGGAGATTGAAATGTATTTTTCGATTGCCCAAATCCATGCCAACCCGTATATCATTTTTTTTGTAGCCTTTATCAATCATATACTTTTAATGGTCCAGCCGGGTTCTAAAACTTTTATTTTTGAAATTAAATTTGTTTTGAAACATTATATATTGTATAAGAAAAGTATTCCGCTTCAAGGATCAAGTCCATTTTGACATTAAAAGAGATTTCATATGACCAAAAAACCAAGTTATGATCAATTAGAGAAAAGGATCAAGCAATTAGAACAAGAAGCAAAAAAGCTGAAACAGATAAAAAACCGTCTGATAGAAGCTTATGAGATTATCGAGAGAAGCCCGGCAGTAGCTTTTCTTTGGAAAAACTTAGAAGGATGGCCTGTCGAATTTGTGTCGGAAAATGTAATGGAATTATTTGGTTATTCAGCGGACGATTTTGTTTCAGGCAGGGTGCTTTATACAAAAGTTGTTCATCCTGACGACTTAAAAAGGGTAGCAGGTGAGGTTGCCAACTTTAGCATTGGGAAAGGACAAAAAAGATTTACCCATGAGCCCTATCGTATTGTTACCAAAGACGGTAAAATAAAATGGATTGTTGATCGTACATACATCAGAAGAGATGAAAACGGCAAAATAACACACTATCAAGGCATTGTGCTAGATATTACCAAACGAAAGCAGGCAGATGAGCTTGTGAGGGACCTTTCGCAAATGCTGATGCAGGCCCAGGAGCGCGAGCGGCAGATGATTTCCTGTGAATTGCACGACAGCATTGCCCAGGATCTTTCCACGTTGAAATTATATTGTAACAGGCTGTTTGAAGATCAATCATCCCCTGAATCAGACATCAAGGGTTCGCCGGCAGATGTGTCAAAACTCATAGATCTGACCATTACCACGGTCAGGGATCTGGCTTATAATTTGAGGCCGCCCAGCCTGGATCATATGGGTCTTGTTCATGCACTTGAAGTTTTTTGTGAAGAGTTTACTGAAAATAATGATATCATGGTTGATTTTCAGGCTGCAGGCATCCATGAATCAACTTTGAATTCTGATACCCAAATCAATATATACCGGCTGGTGACGGAGGGGCTGAACAATATCCGGAAGCATGCTGCTGCCTCTGAAGCGATGATAAGGCTTGTGGGAGCATACCCGAATATTATCCTTCGAATTGAAGATAACGGTAAAGGATTTGATGTAAAGGAACGGGAACGCTCAATAGGCAATGAAAAAAAAATGGGTCTTCGAAGCATGAAAGAAAGGGTCAACCTGCTTCAGGGTCAGATGTCAATCCATTCGCAGTTAAATAAAGGGACAAAAATAGTAATCAAGCTGCCTTTAAAGGATAAACAGAAATGGATCAAAAAAAGCGTATTTTAATCATTGATGATCACCCCCTTTTCAGGGAAGGTATTAAAACCATCATACAGAGTGACAGCAGGTATGAGGTGATCGGTGAAGCGGGAAACGCGAGCCAGGGGCTCAAGTTAGCCAGAAAATTGAAGCCGGATCTTGCTGTAGTGGATATCTCCCTTCCGGATATAAGCGGTTTTGATCTTATTCAGGATATGCTGAAATATTCTCCGGATATACCAATTTTAGTGTTAAGTATGCATTCCAAAGTAGACTATATCGTAAAAGCGTTTCAGGCTGGTGCCAGTGGCTATCTTACCAAAGAATCCGCCACGGATATGTTGATCCGTGGAATTGAGCATACCTTAAAAGGTGATTATTTTATGGACACTTCGGTATCCCAGCAGGTGGTAAAAAAACTGGCCCAATTGCCGGATAAGAAGCCTGTTGCTATCGTTAAAGGATATGATGCATTAACCCCCAGGGAACAGGAGGTCATGGTCCTTGTGGCCAGTGGGATGTCATCCCAAAATATTGCAGACAAACTATTTATCAGCCCTAAAACAGTTGAGAACCACCGTTCCAGAATAATGCACAAGCTTGATGTAAGTAATATCATTGATCTTGCTCGCCATGCTGTAAAGTTAGGTTTGATTGACCTGGATCTCTGGAAAAAATGATAAAGCATCACCCATTAATCTTCCGGGAAATACCCCTATATCATCTCTGGGAAATTGTCCCAGCCAGGATTTTTTCCCGGCAAAAATAAGCCCTCTCACCTATTTACAATAAAAATCAAATTCAGTATTAAATTTCATATTGTAAAAGATTTATTTGTAGTTTGTTTACCCAAGAATCAGGCAGGTTCCTGAACCAATGGCAAACTGAAAAACAAAATGACTGATGCAAAAAAATATCCTGCCGGTGGATATCCGGATTTAACGCAGTTTATCCGCAGTATTCAGCGTATTGAAGGAAAGCCGGATTGTTTTGGCAGGACTGCCACGTATTGCGATAACCCAGACTGCCAATGGCGCAGCTATTGTTTTAAGGAACTAAAAACAAAGGATAAAAAAGGAGAAGACAAGGATGACCAATGGAATAGTAAAATGGTTTAATGACAGCAAAGGTTTTGGTTTTATTGAGCAGGAAGATGG
>JAGLNZ010000041.1 GCA_023139225.1 Desulfobacula sp.
ACCTGAATTGTGTCATAATCTACGGTTCCACGTCCGGCACGCATGAATGCATCGACATAGACACCACGGACTTTTTCCACAAGCTGCCTGTATCCATCTGCAACAGCCGCTCTTTCAGCCATTAGAACGGCCTCACCTTTTGAAAATGCATTTTCAGGTTCAAGGCCTTTACCGATCACAAAAAATGTCACAACTTTATGATTATCCAACTCACCGCCCGGAGGGCCTAATACCTTACCAGGTCCGCCGGCAGTGGAAGAGGATCTAACGCTGCCGCAACCGGAAAAAAACAATACCGACACAAAAAGTCCCAATAAAATAATACTTAGCTTTTTCATTTTCCCTTCCCCATTTTAACAATTATGCCAAACAATCAAACAGGCCGCAAAACCATTTTACATTGATTCCTGACAATTTTTCATGATACTGATAGGAATCGTCAGGGTTTAATATTAACTTTAATCTGAACAGAATATATACAAAAATCATGCCTGATAATTGCAACCAACGCTTGTTATACACATTACTGCCGGCTCTATTACTGTTTTTTTTTATGCCTATCATTACAACACATGCGTCTGAAGGGATTACAACGTACTATATAAGATATGATGTCAAATCATCAAAAAATAGAATTATTGATGACAAATTACTGATGGTCCCGTCAAAAAATGATTTCAGAGCGGAAAAATTTTCTCAAATTTCCACGACAGGAGTAATATCTTCCGCCCCGGGGGAATCAAATATGTCAATTAACAAACGGATCAAAAATAATTCTTTAAAGACCATATTGGTAAATAACGGTTTAAAATCTGTAAAGACAAGAGACTATGACACGGTCATCAGCTATGAGGGTGTCGTTATTACCCCTTTAAACATTCTTAAAAACACCTGCGACAATGAGCAAAACCGCTGTTTTTATGAAGTTCAGGTTGAGTTCAGTCCCATTGCCTTTCCTGACAAATGGGAGACGCTCAATATGAAAAATAGAATCAAAAAAATATTTTATGACTTTTTTCAATTATTTAACTAATAAGGATTTGTTCAAATGGATAAGCGTCAGTTGAAAAAGATAAAAGAGGCTGTTCTGAAAAAGAAAACCCTGGTTTTTGACCAGCTCAATAAAAAACAAAAAACTAAGGTTTTTAAATTCAGTGAAAGCTACAAAGATTTTTTAAATCAAGCCAAGACTGAACGAGAAGCTGCTAAACTAATTGTTCAGATAGCAAAAAACAAAGGTTTTGTTGATATTGATACTTTATCAACAAAAAAATCAAAAACTGGTAAAAAGGTCTATAAAATTTTTCAGGACCGCTGTGTAGCACTGGCTATTTTAGGAAAAGAAAAAATAGTGTCCGGAGCCAATATCATTGCTTCCCACATTGATTCACCCAGACTTGATTTAAAACAGAATCCCGTTTATGAGGACTTGAGTATGGGATTGATGAAAACGCATTACTATGGTGGTATTAGAAAGTATCATTGGCTGGCCGTTCCCCTGGCACTTCATGGGACAATCATAACATCCAATAATGAAACAATTAATATTACTATTGGAGAAGACCCTGATGATCCGGTTTTCACTGTTACCGATCTTTTGCCGCACCTTGCAGGCAAAACCCAGGCAAATAAAAAAATATCCGAAGTGTTTGAAGGGGAAAAATTAAATCTTATTGCCGGCAGCATACCTTTGGGTAATGATAAAGAAAAAGAACGGTTTAAACTAGGTGTATTAAATCTTTTATTTGAAAAATACAATCTTATTGAAGAAGATTTTGTCAGTGCGGAGATTGAGGCTGTACCTGCTGAAAAGGCGAGGGATGTTGGATTTGACAGATCAATGATCGGCTCCTATGGTCAGGATGACAGGATATGTGCCTATACAAGTCTTGAAGCCATCCTTGACACTCAACACCCGGATAAGACTTCAATTGCTTTGTGTTTTGACAAAGAAGAGATTGGCAGTGAGGGCAGCAGTGGGGCACAATCAAGTTTTCTTGAAGATTTCATGTCTGACCTGCTCTTTATCAGTGGTCAAAATACTGATAATCGCTCTCTTAGAAAAACCCTGATCAATTCCTCTTGTCTTTCAGCCGACGTGAATGCTGCTATGGACCCGGACTTTAAAGATGTTCACGAGGCAATGAATGCTGCAAAATTGGGATTTGGTATCTGTATGACAAAATTTACCGGTGTGGCAGGAAAGGCCGGGTCAAGTGATGCCAGTGCAGAATTTGTGGGTAAAATCAGACAGATATTCAATAATAACAAAATTATCTGGCAGACAGGAGAACTGGGAAAAATTGACCAGGGTGGCGGCGGTACCGTTGCCAAGTTTCTTGCAAAATCAGGAATGAATGTTCTTGACTGCGGGCCTGCAATACTTTCAATGCATTCACCCTTTGAAGTATCAAGCAAAGCTGATGTGTATATGGCATATCTTGGATATAAGGCCTTTTATTCTGACAATGATTGACATATACCCGCCTCCATGGTATTTATATATTATCATACAAAAAAGGGGTATAAAATATGCATACTCAAAAGGTTGCTATTACTATTCCGAAAGACTTAGTAGCGATGATTGATGACATCAGTAAAAAAAAAGGGTTATCAAGAAGCAAATTTATCTCCATGCTACTAAGGGAAAAACTCATATCGGAAAGAAACCGTCATATTAAAGACGCTTATGACCTGGCCTTTTCAGATGAATCATTAAGAAAAGAGCAGCATAATTGTGCCAGGTGGTTCGGAGGACTTGGGACTGAAGAAGGCCAAGAATGGTAATCCGGAAAGGCTCTGTTTATTGGGTAGATTTTTCACCTGCAAAAGGATCTGAACCAATGGGCAGACGGCCCGGGCTTGTGGTTCAGAATGACCTGCTCAACGACAGCAAATTGAACACGGTTATTGTGGTGGCGATTACTTCAACTTTGAAATTTGGCGGACTGCCCGGCAATGTATCCCTGCGAAAAGGTGAAGCCAATCTTCCCAAAAAATCGGTGGTTAATATGACACAGATAAAAACTGTGGATAAGGTCAGCCTCAAAGAAAAAATCGGCAGCCTTTCGCAAGACAGGATTGCCGATGTTTACCAAGGCATGAAACTTGTTATGGATATTACTTGATTGATAAAAGAACAGCTTCTGTTTTTATATTTTTTTTCACTATTTGTATTGCCGGATTGCCCGCAACCCCCTGTATTTATGCAAAAGATCTGAGTGCAGGTATTGTTTTAGCAGATGAGCATGGGAATATACTCTATAGCCAAAACAGGGAAAAGCAGTTTGTCCCGGCTTCAATTTTAAAAATCCTGACCAGTCTTGCTGCTGTTCAAATCCTTGGGGAAGATTATCGTTTTCCAACAGACTATTTTTTTGATGAAAGTTCAAAAAACCTTTATATTAAAGGATTTGGAGATCCTTTATTCACTTCTGAGGTAATTGAACAATTGTGCGATGAAATAAGTCTAAAAGTGAAGCTAATTCATCATATCATTCTGGATCAAACATATTTCTCCGAACAGATCCGGGTTCCGGGGAAAGGAAACTCTTTAAACCCCTATGATGCTCCTGTCGGGGCTTTATGTGCTAATTTCAATACCATTATGTTTAAATGGAGTGTGTCAGAAGGCAGATTTATCAGTGCTGAACCACAGACACCTTTGCTTTCTGTCTTTCACGATGACATTAAAAAAACCAAGCTCAAGAAAGGCAGAATCATTCTTTCAAAACAGCAAAGCCTTTTATATCCGGGGCTTTTACTTAAATATTTCTTTGAAAAAAACAATATTAAGGTTACCGGTTCTGTTTTGCAGGGAAAATTTGAAGTCAAGGAAGAGAAGAAATGCTCTTTTCTTTCTCCTTTTGAAATAAAAGATGTTGTACAAAAACTTTTAAAATACTCCAATAATTATATTGCCAATCAGATTTTGCTCACCATAGGTGCAAAAACATATGGAGCACCGGCAACACTTGAAAAAGCGATCAATGCACTTAAGCTGCATTCAAAACAGAATTTAAAATTGGATCATTTTACAATTTTAGAAGGATCAGGCCTTTCAAGATCAAACCTGATCTCCCCGGACCAGATGCTAAAGGTTCTTATTGAATTTATGCCGTTTCATTCATTATTAAACTTCAGAAGCAATGAGTTTTTTAAAACCGGAACACTTTTGGGAGTTAGAACCCGTGCCGGCTATATTTCAGGGAATGATAACAGGCTTTACCCCTATGTAATTATGGTGAACAAGAAAAACAAAGGCTGTGAATCAATTCGAAAGAATCTTATCAATATTATTTTTCAAATGAATAAAAATAGAAATCAGGCAAAATAATCTGAGTGGAATGGTAACTATTTAGCCGGGTTGATTTTATTTGGTCACTGCACTTTTTTCAATATATGCATAAGCGCTGTGATTATGGATGGATTCAAAATTTTCTGCGCTTACGGAAAACCAGATAATATTTTCATCATCCATTAATTCTTTTGCAACGTCTCTTGCAAGATCTTCTACAAATTTGGGATTATCGTAGGCTTTTTCAGTGACAAATTTTTCATCTTCTCTTTTGAGTACTGAAAAAATATCACAGGAAGCCGATGTCTCCACAATATTGACTATCTCTTCTATCCAGATAAACTTCTTAAACCGGGTACTGACCAACACTTCTCCCCGTTGATTGTGGGCACCGTATTCACTGATCTGTTTTGAACACGGACACACTGATGTTACAGGAACAGCAACTTTCAGGACAATATCCGTATTTGTTTTCCCATTTGAAGACCCGATGATTGTGCAGGTATAATCCATAAGACCTTTTGAGCCTGTTTGGGGGGCTTGTTTTTCAATAAAATAAGGGAATGTAATTTCAATATGAGAAGAATGCGCCCCGAGAATTTTTTTCATGTCTTCAAGGATATTGGTTAAGGATTCCAAAGAGACCATAGGCCTGAACAGATGCAGAATTTCCACAAACCTGCTCATATGCGTCCCTTTGCACTGGTGGGGCAAATCCACATACATACTGATCTGGGCAACAGTGGATTGCAGTCCTGTGGTTTTATCCAGGACTTTGATAGGATATTTTAAGCCCTTTATCCCGACTTTATCAATTGGAATGTTCCTGTAATCAGGTTGATTTTGAGTGTCTATCATTTTTAGTATCTAAAAGATAATCAGCGGCGATATTACTCATTGATCTGAATATATTGCCTTTTATGTGTTTATTGTGTTTATACAAGGTTTCAAGCAATCTTCTTATTTCACTTCGTTTTGTCTTAT
>JAGLNZ010000410.1 GCA_023139225.1 Desulfobacula sp.
CATGAGTATGAAAACAAATGGTTAAATAAGGTGTTTGAAATATTGGATCAGGCTATCAAGTGGCCGGATGACCGTTTTGTAAAATTGGCCATTGCAACGGATATTACAGAACAAAAACAAACGGAAAAAGAGAAGACTGACGCATTAAAATTTGCAGGTGAACAGGAGAAATATGCGCTTGTCGGCCAGGTAGCGGGAAAAATGGCCCATGACTTTAACAATATTCTGGGTGCAATCATGGGAAATGCAGAGCTTTCTCTTATGAGTTGCGGAGAAGAAGAGACCATAGAAAGTTTAAACATTATTCTGGAACAGACTATCCGGGGAAAAAGCCTGACCCAGAACCTTGTGGCATTTGCAAAAGACCAGGAACCAAAAGAAGAATATTTTAAGATTAATTCAAAGATTGAACTGGTTATAAATCTGCTTCGCAAGGATTTTAATGATACAATAGTTGTAAAGCAGTTTAAATCTAATCTTCCCGAGCTGCTGGCCGATCCCGGGATGATAGAGCATGCCCTGGTTAATCTTATTCAGAACGCCATCCATGCCATGAGCCTTGAAAAAGATCCAAAGCTTATCATAAGGACATATTCCAAGGGCGGGAACCTGGTGATTGAGATTATTGACAATGGATGCGGGATTCCTGAAGAATATTATGACGATATATACTCCCCGTCATTTACCCTGAAAGGCAGTAAGGATTTAAATGGGGTCTATAAAAGCGGGATTAAAGGGACAGGCTATGGCATGTCCAATGTTAAAAAGTATATTGAAAAACACAAGGCAAAGATTTTTTTTGAAAGCAAGGTGAATAAAGGAACGAAATTTATCGTCTCTATCCCGATTATTAAAAAAGAACTGACAAAAATAGAAAAAGGAATTATTTCACAAAAATACGTCAATAAGGAAAGAAAAATTCTTTTGGTGGAAGATGAGACTGCCATTTCAAATGTTCAATATAAAATATTGACCAATGAGCCGTTTTGCCATGAGGTCAAGGTTGTACCACGCGGACAGATGGCTATAGATGCATATGACAATGGCAATTTTGATCTGATCAGCCTGGATTATGTGTTGCCGGGCGATCTTAACGGGTTAGATGTCTATAAGTATATTCGCAGGAAAGATCAAAACATACCCATTATATTTGTATCAGGAAATATCGGGTTTTTAGAATCCATGAAAGAGCTTTCAACAACTGATAAAAAAATGGGTCATGTCTCCAAACCATGTGAGAATATTGTTTATGCCAATACCATTAATAAATGGCTTGAAAAGCAATGAGGTTAAGAGTCAATTTCTGGTCTTGATCCCGGCAGGACAAAGATTCTAATGCCGGGCCTTAAATTCTTTAATCATTTCAAGCGGAAGCACCCGAATAAGCTCTGATAAAGAAATCTGGTTCATTTTCATTAAGCCGTCGTCTGCCATGGTTTTCATCCCATTTTTTATTGCCAGCCGTTTTAACTCGGTGTCACCGGTTTTGCAACTGATGGCAAGGGTGATTTTTCGATTGATTTCAAATAATTCGGAAATAAGTGTCCGCCCGCTGTATCCTGTAAAATCACAGGCCTTGCAACCGATTCCTTTATAAAAAGAAATATGCTTGGGGTATTTATTAAAAAAAAGACTCCATTCCTCGGCAGGCGGCTTAAAAGGACGGGAGCATTTTGTGCAATTCCGGCGCACCAGTCTCTGGGATACCACCCCGACCAGGCTGGAGGCGATTTGATTATAATCAATCCCCAGATCAAGCAGCCGCGATACAGCACTTACCGAATCATTGGTATGAATTGTACTCAATAATAAATGGCCTGTCTGGGCAGCATCAAAACCAATACTTGCCGTCTCTTTGTCCCGAATTTCTCCCACAAGTATGACATCGGGATCCAACCTTAAAAATGATCTTAGCAGCCTTGCAAAAGTGAGACCGATTTTGGTGTTGATCTGGGCCTGCATGATTCCCGGGAAACTGTATTCAATAGGATCTTCTGCTGTAATAATTTTAATCTCAGGCCCATTGATATATTGCAGTGCAGCATACAAAGTGGAAGATTTTCCGCTCCCTGTGGGTCCTGACACCAGAATCATTCCTGCCGGGCTTTTAAATAATTGTCTCAATGGTGCCAAAACATGCTTGGAATGGTTGAGATTGTCAAGACCAAGACCGGCTTTACGGGAATCAAGAATTCGAATGGTAATATTTTCACCGACAATTGCAGGGCATATGGCAACCCGAAAGTCGAGATCAAAGGTTTTGTTATGTTCCTTGTAGCTGGCTCTAAAAACACCATCCTGGGGGATTCTGCGCTCGGCTATGTCCAGGTTTGACATCACCTTAATCCTGGAGATAACAGCCTCGGGTTTATCTTTTAATTTTTCTTTTAGCCAGGGTATTTCCGGCTCCTGGCATATCCCGTCAATACGGTATCTTAATTTAGCCCCTTTTCTGTCCTGTTCAAAATGAATATCGCTGGCTCCGCTTGAAATACCATAGTTGATAATATAATCTACAACTTTTTTGATTTCAGTTTCAGTTCCCGAGTAAATATTGATCTGCTGCTTTTCACTGGTAGTCATTTTTTCAAAATTAAACAGATTGATATTGTCTGGAACGTTCTCAAATTCGTTTTCATTTTCATCAAAGATTTGGAATTCTTTATTATACAGGGATGCAAAAAGCGATTCAAACTTTTTTTCAGTAATAAAAGCAGCTTTCATATTCAAGTTCCGGTATATGAGTTGAAGCTCATCAATAGCAGTGAACCCTTCGGGATAGGTTATCCCTAAAAGCAATTTTTTCCCCTCAAGTGTGAGGGGCAGAACCATATTTCTGCGGGCATACTTTTCAGAAACAAACTTGAGCAGGCTGTTTTTATGCAGCTCATCATAAAAAAAATCATCCAGCTCCATATAAGGTATATTGAACTGGTGGGAAAGTGCATTATAGAGCTGATGGAAAGTCAGTAACCCTTTATTAACTAAAAAAGCACCTATTTTTTCTTTAGAAAGGCCATGTTCTTTTACAGCGGCTTGAAATTGGATTTTATCAATCATCCCCTGTCGGATAAGAATTTCCCCAATTTTTTTTCGTTTATTGTGCTTTTTCAAGGCTGAGGACAGATCCTCAGGGCGAATAACCCCGCGGTCACAAAGAATTTCCCCGATTGTGCGTTGACTATGCTTGTAACTTAAGGCACGGACTAAATCAATCTCTCTGAGCATGTGAAGTTTTACTGCCAGCTCTCCAATATTTAAGGCATCTTTTTGCTTTTCAAGCATTTCATCCAGAACATCTCTGGTAATCAAACCTTTTTCTATAAGTGCCTGGCCAAGTGTACGGTGTTTTTTTTTGTCTATGATGACTTTTTCTACCTGGTCGGCTTCTACTATTTCATGCTCAACAACGATTTGACCGATCTTTTTCCTCAGGTCGGGATGTCCTTTTAATATCTCAAGCTGTGATGCATTTAAAAATCCTTTTTTGAGCAGCAGGACGTCAAAAGAAAGGTCTGCATCTTTTGCCTCATTTTTCTGGATTAAAAGGGCTTTATCTAAATCATCCTGTGTAATAAACCCTTCTCTGACAAGTAATTCACCGATTTTTGGTTCTTTTTGTTTTTTTGTAACAGAACTGTTTTTATCCACTGTGAAGAATTCCTTTTTTATAAATCAGCACTAAGTTTATCATAAACAAGTATTCCAAACCAGTACAAATCGGTTATAAAGGCAATGACGTTAAAAAAGTGTTGCAGGCTTAATTCTGGAAAGACACAGGCTTAGCACAACGCAAAGAAGGGCAACACTTCCCAGAAACCATGATCCGCACGACCATGATCCTGTTTGGGAAACAAGAAAGGCAAGTATGGGCGGACCCATTACCTGGCCGGATTGACCGCCTTGAATCACAAGTCCGTTGGTGGTGGCAATCAGATTTTTTGAAGGAGCATACAGGGGTACTCCTCCTAAAATTGACGCAGGGATTAGACCGCCAAAAACAGAAAATATAAGACAGCCGGTATAGTTCAATGTAAAATTAGACGTGCCTGAATAAATAGCAATGGAACTTGCTCCCATGACGCAGCTTGCAAATGCGATTAATTTCCATCGTTTAACACCTTTTTTCAACAGCCTGCCGCCGGCAAGATTTCCAAAAATATTAATAAATACCATGAATGCCGTCAACAGCGAGGCCGCAGCTTTGGAAAATCCGTATTTTTCATAGATCAGTGTCGGTAAAAATCCCATGACCGCCAGCCATTGCAAGGCATAGGCAATAAAAATCAATGCAAGAAGCAAGGGACCTGCGCAGGTGGATGTCCTGATAATATCTTTTACCAGTTTTTTTAAGTGCACTTTATTTGATGACTGGTTCATGAATTTGATATGAGAGGTCTTTTTTGAAAGTATCAGAGTATAGATAATCAAAATAAATGCATTGATTTGCCACAATCCTCTCCAGTCCGTTCCGGTTAAGATAAACGGCAAAAGGACCATCATCAAAGAGGCGCCGGCAGGAAGATAACAACTCCATATGGAAAGGGCCACTTTCATATCTTTTGGATTCACCACCTGAAAAATCAATGTCGGGGTACTTATAATAACAGCAAGAAAACCAGTTCCTTCCAGAAACCGGGTTGCAAGCAATCCATAAAAGGAATCGGCAAATGATCCTGAAAAACAGCCGATTATTTGAAAGACAAGTCCGGTAAGCATCAGGCGGCGGTGGCCTATGGCATCAGCTATTGCCCCGGTGCATGTTCCAAGCAAAAGACCTGTGAAATTAAAAATAGACAAAATCCATCCGGCAGAAAAAAGGCTGATCATCAGTTCAGACCTGATATCCGACAATACCGGCGGCACTTTGCCAACCTGGAAGGCAGACAGGATTCCGGCTCCGAACAGGATTAAAATAAGGCCCCAGGGGCTTCTGTCTTTTTTTGTTGTCACATCATCTCTTTTGCTAAAGTTTTTTCACATCCGTTTGTTTGTGAATGCAAATTTTAAAAATCCGGCCATGTCTTTAATAAATCTTATCCAGCTGTCCGGTGATCGCCAGATCATTGAAACATATCCCATCAGGACTTTTATGCGTTTGAAATGGGATTTATAAAAATCAATAAAAAGAACTTCCATTCTTTCTTTTTTCAGGCCTTTGGGAATAAAGAGGAACTGCATGCAGTCCATTTTTTCCCAATCTTCATTAAATGTTCCTATCTTTTCCCCTTGTTCCTTGATTTGGCTATAGATGGGTGAACCCGGGAAAGGAGTGAATTTGGCCAGGTTGAAATCATCAATGGGAAGAGAAAAAACATAAGACTTGCTTTTTTTTATGCTCTCTTCTGATTCACCTGGAAGGCCCATCATTAAAAGCCCCTTAACCCGAATCCCCGCCTTTTTGATCAAATGGATTTTGTTTTTCATCATTTTCAAATCAGGATTTTGTCTATGCTGTGCCAGAAGTTTTTCATCCCCGGTCTCAATGCCCAGGCTGATCATCCAGCAACCTGCGGCTTTCATGAGTTTGAGCAGCTCAAAATCAAGGTGCTCCGCTCTTGCGGCACAGTTAAAGGTTATTTTCAGCGGATTTTTAATCATCAGCCCGGCAAAGGCTTCCACTCTGTCGCGATTAAAAGTAAACTGGTCGTCATAAAAATTTATATGCCTGATATTGAAATTATTTTTCAAATATTTCAAGTGGTTGTATAAGTATTGGGCTGAATTATATCTGAAACTTTTTCTGAAAACCGATCTGTCACAATAACTGCAGGAATAAGGACATCCCCTGCTGGATATGCAACTTGCATTGGGGACTTTGGGGTAATTAAATATGGGAAGCTTATAGCTTAAAGGATAGCCTGCAAGTTTTTCATAAGCAGGAAAGGGCAGGGTATCCAAATCAATCAGTTTTTTATTAAACCCTGTGAAGACGATCCTGTCGTCTTTGTTTTTGAAAACAATATTTTTTATTTTTTCAAGATCTGTTTCATTGGCATTTAATAATTGGTACAGGGTGTGTTCTCCTTCTCCCACCACCACATAATCAATGACCGGGTATGATTGGACAATTTGTTCTTTTAAGGCGGAAACATGAACGCCACCGAAAATAATTCGAATTTCAGGGATGATTTTTTTTGCATATTTTGCAATTCTTATGCCGTCAAGAAAGCTGGATGTTGTGCAGGAAAAACCGATAAAGAGGGGTTTTTCCTCTTCCAGATATTTTATAATCAAAGCATCTGATTCCGGTTCGGCATAACAGTCAATAATGGCCGACTGGATCTGAAACCGGTCAAGGTAGGCTGCAATGCCGGCGAGCCCAAGGGGAGGCATGATATTGGCCTTTCTGGATATATCTGCTCCCGCATGGGAAGGATTGTATCCCAAAGGATGGATAAACAGGATTTTTTTTTGAATCATAGTTTAAATGATCTGCTTTTATTGTTTTTATGTTTAATAAGCATATCCCATAACAAGCCTTTGAAACCGAATACCTTTAGTGCCCTCATCCTCATGAGTCCCTCTTCCGGTGGGAAAACCCGGTCTTTTCTCCTGTGGAAAGCCTCTTTGATTGTTATATCCATCCAGTTTTTATCGATAAGAGGTGAAACATAATAGCAGGGCTTTAACAAGCTGTTGTTACTGGAAATGATGCCTTGATCAACAGCAATTTTACTGAGCCCTGTTTTTGGAAGTATCCGGATGCCTGAAAATACAAATACAGCACACTTTTCCAGGCGTTCTATATTTTTCAGTCCTTCTTTAACCGTCGTCTGTGTCTCTTGAGGTCCGCCAAACATGAAAAAGTGGGCACAGGGGATTTGGGCCTTGATGCAATTTTCATTAAAGGTAAAAATATCATCAAATTTAAAAGATTTTTTTATGCCCGACAGGGTCGTATCACACGCAGCATCGGAACCCACCTCCATGGCGTAAAGCCCGGCGTCCTTTAAAAGTTTCAATTCATTTTGTGTTATATTTTCAGGCCTGAAATAGGCTGCCCATCTGATACCACACCTTTTTTTGATCATTAATTCAGCGATCTTAAGATAATGACCCTGGCGGTCATTAAAAATTGAGTCTGTAAAAAATAATGTGTCAATATTAAAGGTTTTTTTTAATCGAATCAGATTATCCACAACAAATTCAGGGGACTGATACCTGAATTTTTTCCCCTCGATCAAAGGATATGAACAATAATTGCATCCATGGGGACATCCTCTTTTGGTCTGGTAATTTAACATACCGCTTTCATCAAAATAATAATTCACCATGTTTTTTTCGTAAAGCGGGGAGAAAAATTGTTTTTGGTTGATGGGTGTTCCAATGGGATACCGGATTTTTTTTGTTTTAATATTGTTTGAAAGGTCATGAATCAGCTTGTTAAATGAAATTTCACCTTCTCCTACAATCCCGAAATCGGCGCCCAGAAATTCCAGTATTTGTTCAGGCATTATTGAAAAAGCAGGCCCGCCCAGAATGATTGGTTTTTGGCAAGCTTCTTTAATGTGTTCAACCAGATGTTTAATATCGGCAAGATACCAGGTATTCCTAGGAGAAAGTGAATCCACCGTATCGATATTGCGAATGGAGACCCCGATAAAATCAGGGTTAAATTGTGAAATGGAACGCCCCACAGATAATGGGTTGTTTTCAAGGTTAAAAAGCAGATCCAGCTGTTTAACTTCATGTCCATCCTGTTTTAACGAGGATGCAATAAGCGCCATTCCCAGAGGATAAACCGGCATGGGCTCTTTGGTTGTATTTGAAGAAATCAGTAGTACTCTGCTCATAGGGAGGCAGCCTTTTTAAAAGATCTTTTTTTTCTTGGGTTATATTTTCTATATGTCCCGTCAAGTATTTCTTTTTTCATGACCTTGAAGAATAATTCCCCCATTCTTGTCTGGTATCCGCCATTGGAATAAAAGGTATCCCAGGCATAGTTATATAATTCTTCTAATTTTTCACAAGATATTTTTTTGGGCTGGAAAACAGCTTTGTCGCAGGTATAATCAATCCAGTTGTTACTTAAGATACGGTTCTCGTCTTTATATTTTTTGCGGATAGGAGATTTTGGAAAGGGAGTTAAAATTGTAAATTC
>JAGLNZ010000411.1 GCA_023139225.1 Desulfobacula sp.
TAGTTTTTTTTTGCCGGATTCCACCTTGGGCCAGGGTGTGTTAAGAAATCGATTGCTGAGCCCGTGTATGCCGGGGTCTATTTTTTTAATCGTGTTTTTCAGGTTGGAGAACCAGAAGAGATGGTCTTTATTTCCGAAAAGAAGATTAAACCCATTGTATGAACCTGCCCTTTTTTTAAAAGGATTAAAATGGGCTTCATATGATTCATTGGAATCAAGGAAATCAATAATAATGTCGCCCCGTGAGGGAGCATTCTGTTTGATGGCGGCAGGGTTCCGGTAATTAGTTAAGGCTGCAAATGTTTTATTTTTTCTGATTCCGAACCAGGTACCGCCGTGCTCAAGGTCTTTTCCTGCAAGAATAGAAGGTTTGTCCTGCCAGAAATGCATGTGGGCCGTGGGCCTTTGATAGAATTCATCCCTGTTGGCAGCAAGAATTAATGGATACTTTTTTGAAACTTTAAATCCAAAGAGGATTAAACACATGTATAATTCCTTGTTTTTTATTTGTCTCTTTGTTATTGATCTTATAATGTAGTTAAAATGTAACTGTTAATGATGAAAAAATCAATATTGATGGAGGCTTTAAATGAAAAATGTTGTTATCGTCAGTGGTGTCAGAACTCCTGTAGGATCCTTTGGTGGTTCCCTGAAAAGCGTACCCGTGGTTGATCTGGGTACATATGTAATGAAAGATGTTCTTAAGAGAGTCGGGTTAAAACCTGCTGTGGATGCATCCCAGGATGAATTTTCTCCAGATACATTAAAAGATCAGGGTATGATTGATCTTGAAAAAAAAGGATATGATTATGATGATTCCGCAAGCCCTGTATTTATTGATGAGGTTATCATGGGCAATGTCCTCCAGGCAGGTCAGGGCCAGAACACTGCCCGACAGGCCATGATCGCAGCGGGCATCTCAAGACAGACCACTGCCTTTACAGTAAATAAAATATGCGGTTCAGGCCTTAAAGCCATTGCCCTTGGTGCCCAGGCCATTATGACCGGCCAGGCAGATGTGATCCTTGCAGGCGGTCAGGAAAGCATGAGTAATGCCCCCATGGCATTGAATAAAGCCAGATGGGGACATCGAATGGAATTGACCGGTATAGGTCAGGTCCATGACTTGATGGTATTTGATGGATTATATGAAATTTTTTACGGATACCACATGGGCCTCACTGCTGAAAATATTGTAGCAAAATACGGTATTACGCGGGAAGAGCAGGATCAACTGGCCTTATTGAGCCATAACAGGGCATTGGGGGCTGTGAATGACGGTACATTTGCCCAGGAAATTGTACCTGTAGTGATCAAATCCCGCAGGGGGGATACCATTGTTGATAAAGATGAACGTCCCATGGAAACCAGCATGGAAAAAATGGCAAAACTTCGTCCGGCATTTAAAAAAGACGGAAGTGTGACTGCAGGAAATGCATCCGGTATCAATGATGCGGCTGCGGCTGTTCTTCTGATGTCCGAAGAAAAGGCAGATGAACTTGGTCTTGAAAAACTGGCAAAAATTAAAAGTTTTTCAGCCGGCGGACTTGATCCGGCTTACATGGGTCTGGGCCCTGTCCCGGCGGTTAGAAAAGTGTTGAAACAGACCGGTATGAGCATTGATGATATTGACTTGATTGAACTGAATGAAGCATTTGCTGCCCAGGCTATCGGGTGTATGAGAGAGCTTAATATTGATGTGGAAAGACCCAATGAGTTGGGATCAGGGGTTTCACTGGGTCATCCCATTGGATGCACAGGGGCAAGACAGATGGTAACCGCCATTAACCAGATGAAAAGAAAATCATATTCCACAGGTCTGATCTCCATGTGTATTGGTGGTGGTATGGGTATGGCGATGATTATTGAAAGATAAGTTTTTCCCTTTACTTGGATTCATTAAAATGGTAAAAAACTTTAGATTTTTAATGGGTTGTAAAATGTTTGAAATAAAATGCATAAAGGGGTGTTTTTATTATGGATATTCCTAGGAAATTAGGCATATTAATTTATACGGCGGTCCCTGCCATTGTAGGCGGTGGTATCGTATACCATTTTTTTGGAAGTTTTGTTCAAGTCATTATCTTTGAGATACTTCTTGTTCTGGCAGCTCTTGGTTTCATCAGCAGCTAAAACCTTAGGCTTAAAATATGATGATTATTTGATTTATGTAAAGCCGCATTTGTGCAAGTTCCTTTGCATATTGCGGCTTTACATGGTTTTTTACCCTTTTCTTTTTTTTTAAATTCTAACAGATTTGGTGAACCTTGGAGCAAAATATTTCTCAAAGAGCGGTGTTTGTCTTTTTTATTGCGCTGTTCTGCATTGCGATTCTGCTTGCAGGCAAGCTGATTGCCCCTTTTTTTGCCATTATCATTTTAGGGATTGTCTCCACAGGGATTTTTAATCCGGTTTTCAAATTTTTGTCAAAAAAACTGACACCCAAACTTGCCTCTGTTCTTACCTGCATTCTGATTTTTTTTGTTGTATTTATTCCGGTTGTCTTTTTTGTAACCGTGCTTTCCAAAGAGGCGTTTAATCTTTATGCCATGGCCAGGGATGCGGTTTTTTCAAATCAATTAAAGAACCTGCTTGAAAGCACACAGGTCCTTGAACGGTTCAATGAACTGCTGGCAAGGGCACAAATCGAAAAGGTGGTGACCTGGGATGAGTTGATCAGCCCCATTTCAGAGTTTGGAAAGCTTGTGGGATTTTCATTGTTTGAACAGGCCAGGTTTATCACATCCAA
>JAGLNZ010000412.1 GCA_023139225.1 Desulfobacula sp.
GTGTTTAATATTGTGCTCTATTTTGGTTTAATGCTGATCGTGGTGTTTTACTTGCTCTTGGATGGGGATAAGTTTATAAAATACATGGTTGATCTTTCTCCTTTGCCGGATGAGCATGATGAAAAACTTTTTAAAAAATTTATGGATATGGCAGGCGCAGTTCTTATTGGAAATGGCCTTGGCGGTTTAATACAGGGGATTGCAGGCGGAGTGCTTTTTTTATTTTTAGGATGGAATTCTCCATTTTTATGGGGTGTTATTATGGGTTTTCTGGCCTTTTTGCCTATTGTTGGGATCGGGATTGTCATGATTCCAACTGCTGCAATTCTAATGCTGAAATCCAGACTTATTGCAGGGATTTTTGTTCTTGTTTTTTATGCTGCTCTTTCCTGGGGAATCGAGTATATTTTTAAACCCAGAGTGGTTGGTAACAGGGTAAGAATGCATCCGTTAATCGTATTTTTTGCGATTATCGGCGGACTGAAAGCCTATGGCCTCTTAGGCATTATTTACGGCCCGTTGATTGCTACTTTTTTTTTAACCCTTGCAGATATATATTTTTCAAGTTTTCAGTTTATGGTTGAACCCGGAAAGGTTCATAAAGTCAAATAATTTGGAGTTTTAACCTTGATTATTAATGAAGAAAGTAATGTGACCAGCATTGAGAAGGAGATGAAACAATCCTATCTCGAATATGCAATGAGTGTCATTATCGGAAGGGCTCTGCCCGATGTACGTGATGGCCTGAAACCAGTTCATAGGCGTTCGCTGTACGCCATGCAGCAAGCACGGAACGACTGGAATAAATCCTATAAGAAATCTGCCCGTATTGTCGGTGATGTCATGGGTAAATATCATCCCCATGGTGATGCAGCTATTTATGACACTATTGTCCGGATGGCACAGGACTTTTCACTTCGATATATGTTGGTTGATGGTCAGGGTAACTTTGGATCGGTGGATGGTGATTCACCGGCTGCAATGAGGTATACGGAAATCAGGATGCGCAAGATTGCCCACCAGATGCTGGCCGATCTTGAAAAAGATACTGTTGACTTTATTCCCAATTATGATGAAACCCTTGAAGAGCCGTCGGTTTTACCGACAAAGTTCCCTGCATTGCTGGTCAATGGTTCTTCGGGCATTGCCGTTGGAATGACAACCAATATACCGCCCCATAATATCAAAGAGGTTATTGCCGCGCTAAAGGAATTGATTGATAATCCTTCAATAACTATTCAAGAGTTGATGGAATACATTCCCGGGCCGGACTTTCCAACATACGGTCATATTTATGGCACCAAAGGAATCCATGAGGCCTATAACACCGGGCGGGGTATTATTATCCTTCGTGCAAGGGTTGCAGTTGAGGAAAATAAAAAGAACGGTCAGGAAACCATTATTGTGACCGAGCTTCCCTACCAGGTCAATAAGGCAAAAGTAGTTGAAAAAATAGCTGAGCTCATGCGGGACAAGGTCATAACAGGTGCATCCTTTGTCAGGGATGAATCCGACCGTGACGGAATGAGAATCGCTATAGGGCTTAAAAGAGATCAGATTGCTGAAGTTGTGATTAATCAGCTCTATAAGCATACCAATATGCAGTCAAGTTTTGGGATTATCCTCCTTGCTGTTGTTAATAACAGGCCACAGCTTCTGACCTTAAAAGAGATCTTAAACCATTTTATCAAGCACCGTACAATCGTCATTATCCGGAGAACAAGATTTGACTTAAGAAAGGCAGAAGATAGAGCCCACATTTTAGAAGGCTTGAAAATTGCCCTTGATAATCTGGATGAGGTGGTGGCACTGATCCGCGCGTCACGCTCTCCTGAAGAGGCTAAAAATGGATTGAAATCTAAATTCAGCTTAACGGACATCCAGGCCCAGGCAATACTTGATATGCGGCTGCAAAGGCTTACAGGACTTGAAAGGGAAAAAATTATCAGCGAATATGATGCCCTTTTAAAGGACATTGCCTGGTATAATAAAATTCTTTCAAGCGATGAAGTGGTAAGAGGGCTGATTAAAGATGAATTAACCGAGCTTGATGAAGAATTCGGTGATGCAAGGCGTACAAAAATAGTTGAGAGCACGGCTGAAATCAGTATTGAAGATCTTATTGCCCAGGAAGACATGGTGGTGACCGTAACCAGAAGCGGGTATATCAAGCGAAATCCAATTACCCTTTATACAAGCCAGCACAGGGGCGGAAAAGGAAAAACCGCCATGGGTACAAAGTCTGATGATTTTGTTGAACATCTTTTTGTTGCATCCACCCATGCCACCTTTTTGTTTATTACCAATTTTGGGAAGGTTTACCAGTCAAAGGTTTATGAACTGCCCATGGCAGGACGATCCAGTCTTGGAAAGGCCATTGTAAATTTGTTAAATTTTGATGAGGGTGAAAAGCTTGCCACTGTATTAACCGTTGATGAATTTGTTGAGAATAAATACGTGGTCATGGCTACGAAAAAAGGAAGGGTTAAAAAAACCGATTTGATGGCCTATTCAAGACGAAGGTCCGGCGGTTTGATCGGTGTCAAGCTTGCTGACGGAGATGAACTTATTGCGGCAAGAATTACAGATGGCAATATGACTGTCTTCCTTGGATCTGAAGGTGGAAAAGTGATCCGTTTTCATGAAAGTAATGTCCGTGCTACGGCAAGGGGTTCAATGGGTGTCAGGGGAATGAGAATTGATCAGGCTTCCAGGGTTGTTGGAATGGAAGTTCTTGAATCTGAAGCTACCCTTCTTACGGTGACGGAAAACGGATATGGAAAACGCTCTTTTATTGAGGATTATAAGATCCAGGGCCGTGGCGGGAAAGGCGTGTTTTCAATTAAGACCTCAAAGCGTAATGGTAAAATGGTCTCTTTGCTCCTTGTGGATGATAATGATGAACTCATGATGGTGACTGATAAAGGAAAATTGATACGAACTTCCAATAAAAGTATTAATGTGATCAGCAGAAATACCCAGGGTGTCAGATTGATTAATTTGTCAGCCCGTGAAAAATTAATCGGTATTGCAAGGCTTCCTGAAGAAGAACACCAGGATCAGGATGAGACAGATGCAGATGCGGGAGAACTTCCTGTAGATGAAGAAAGTACAGACAAAGGAGACATCAGGGACGAATAGGGGGCAAGGACATAGGATGCGGCTGCGGGAAAGATTTTTAAAAAGCGGCCTTCAGGGATTTCATGACTATGAGGTCATAGAGCTTCTGCTCGCCCTGAATACTCCGAGAAAAGACTGTAAACAGAGTGCAAAATTGCTTTTAAAACGTTTTAAAACGTTCCAGGCGGTTCTTGAAGCAGGCCCCGAATCCCTGTGTGAAATTCAGGGAGTAGGTCCTTTAAACAGTCTGGGTATTCGATTGATCAAAGAAGTGGCGGACAGATACCTTGAAGCCAGGATCATATCAAAGGATGTGGTTCAAAATCCCAAGGATCTGATAGCGTATTTGAGACAGATCATTGGACATAAAACAAAAGAAGTATTTGCAGGGATTTTTCTGGATGCCAAAAACAGGGTTTTGACATCCAAAATTCTTTTTACCGGGACATTGACAACAAGTTCGGTTTATCCGAGGGAAGTCATCATAAGTGCATTACAGCATAATGCCGCAGCTGTTATTTTTGCACACAATCATCCTTCAGGAGATGTTGAACCTTCTAAAAGTGATATTCAGATTACAAAAGATTTGTTTTTCGCGTTAAAATACGCGGGAATTATATTGCACGAGCATATGATTATTGGAAATGAAGGGTTTTACAGTTTTGCAGCCCAGGGATTGATATCAAAGTTTAATATAGAATTTGAAGAACATAAATGAATAAAGAAAATGAAATCCCACAATGTTTCGGCACCCTTGAAAAAGTGTTTCCCATGACTGATAAAGGACTGAGGCAGACCCCGGATGAGTGCTTTTATCATTGCCCTGTTAAAACAAAATGCCTGCAGCAGGCCATGGCCACAAAAGATGGTGTTAAAGTGGAAGAGGAGATTATTGAAAGGGGAACACAATCAGGTGTCATGAATTTTTTTGAACGCTGGTCCCGCAAAAAACAGGTGCACAGAAAAATAAAAAAATAATTATGGAGGATACAATGAAATCCGTAAAAGATATTGATGTGACATCAAAGAAAGTGTTTGTCAGGGTGGATTATAATGTGCCGGTTGATGAAAATTTAAATATTACGGATGATAACAGGATATTGGCAACTCTGGATCTTATTTCCTACCTGGTGGAACAAAATGCAAAGATTATTCTGGCCTCTCACATGGGAAGACCCAATGGTAAGAAAGACCCAAAATTCAGCCTGGCTCAGGTAGGTAAAAGATTATCTGATTTAATAGATAAGCCGGTTTTGTTTGCAGACGATTGTATTGGTGAAAAAGTCTCAAAAACGGTCAGTCAACTGGGTAATGGTCAGATTCTGCTTTTGGAAAATTTAAGATTCCATAACGAAGAAAAAGAGAATGATGAAGTGTTTTCAAAGAAGCTTGCCGATCTTTGTGATGTGTATGTGAATAATGCCTTTGCGGTTTCCCACCGGGATCAGGCATCTGTTACGGGTATTCCCAAATTTGTGCAACAGTCAGCGGCTGGATTTTTACTTGAAAAAGAAGTTCAATCGTATTACGATTCTGTTGAAAATCCTGAAAAACCCTTGGTGGCGATAATTGGTGGTGCTAAAGTATCCGGCAAGCTTGCAGCGCTGGAGAATATGCTCAAATTTGTTGATAAACTGATCATTGGCGGTGCAATGGCCAATACATTTTTAAAAAGCCAGGGGGTTGATACCAAGGGATCACTGATTGAAGAAGATCTTTTACAGACAGCAGCAGGTATCGTTAACAACGCAAAAGAAAAAGGGGTCGATCTTCTTCTTCCCCTGGATCTTATCTGTGCTGATAAATTTGATAAAGATGCCCGGGTAAAAGAAGTTTTGATAGATCAGATTCCAGATAAATGGATGGCTCTGGATATTGGTCCAAAGACTGCTTTAAGATATGCCAGGGCCATTGAGGATGCAAAAACCATTGTATGGAATGGTCCCATGGGAGTTTTTGAAATGGAAAAATTCATATCAGGAACTCAGACAATAGCTGATGCCATCGCAGATTCTAGTGCATTTTCTATTGTGGGTGGGGGAGATACCGGGCTTGCTGCAAAAAAATGTCATGTTGCAGATAAAGTCAGCTATGTGTCAACAGGCGGCGGTGCTTTTTTACATTTAATGGAAGGCAAAAAGCTTCCGGGAGTGGTTGCCCTGGAGTAAAATAGGCAAATAAAATTTGGAATAGACATAAAAGGGAAATACCGTGATATTTTGTAAACACAGGGATTGTTTAGGCCGGGAGGAAAGACTTAGAAGGTCTTATTACGAGGTGTTACGCGATGAGCTGGATCAATTTGTCTTAGGATATTCCCTTGTGGGATCTTATAATAATTTTCTTCGATTACGAGCACCTTATCCTTTTGTAGAATTAAGAGAGCTCAAGCCAAGGGCAAGAATTCCTTCGGTTGAGTTTGATGCACAAAATTCATTTTTAATCATTTTTTCCGAAGATTTTATCCACAAAAAACATAAAAAATACATTCGTTACTTTGATGCCAATAAAACAACAAAGAATAATTTATTAAAACATAAATATTTCCCGAATGTGGAAAATTTTAATCGGAATCTAAAATTTTTTGAAACCAGTGATTTTTTTTCGTTATTAAGGTCATTGCTCCCTATTGATTATGCTTTGTTAATTCAAAGGAACCAGCGAACCAAGGTAAGATATGCTTTGACCCATTTCCATGTGAGGATAGACTGGCCCATTGCCCAGGCGTCTGAAGATCTTGCCAGGGATTTAAGGTATATTTCAAAAGATCTTTATGAAAAAGGGGATAAATATGCTGAGGACTTCCAAAAAAAATTTTTTGAATATTATGGTGTGCCGGTTTTGTCCGGAGGGAGAAGAACAGC
>JAGLNZ010000413.1 GCA_023139225.1 Desulfobacula sp.
TATGTCTCTTCCAGTGAATCCAGAAATCTTTTAAGGATTGATGAAAGAGGGGTATCAAAATCCTTATTGGTCAAACTGCCGGACAGTGAAATAAAAAAGCTGGCTGCCGTCTCAGGTATCACCCAAAACAGGTTTACTAAAAATTATGTGATTGCAAGGCAGCGCAAAAACTTTGTCTGTATTTTAAATGTTAGATATGATTATACCAGTCATGCACTGCCTTCGGAGGGAGGAAGACTTCGAGAATTCAAACCGGATACAAACTGGCTTACTGTATCAGAAGAGCATATATTACCGAAACCCTCTGTTTTAGTCCATCCGCCGATTCCCTATAAAATGGTATATTTATAATTTTTTCAGCAGGGCGATTTCATCACAATTGGGGAAACTGACACAACCAATACAATCAGCCCAGATCTTAATGGGAAGTACATTCTTATCAATGGTGGAAAATCCGAACTGCTCAAAAAAAGTCGGCCGGTAGGTGAGAGTAAAAAGATCTTTTATTTTAAAATAGAAAGCTTCCTGGATAGCTCTTTCCGTGAGTGTTGTACCGATTTTTTGACCGGTAAACTCAGGGTCAACAGCAAGGGATCGAACTTCTGCAAGATCTTCCCAGCAAAATTGTAACGCACAGCATCCAACCACTTTTTTTTGTTTGGGATCTTCAAACACCCAGAAATCCCTTAAATGGTCGTAAAGTTTGCTCAGAGGCCTTGCTAAAAGTTCACCTTTTTTACTATAGAGTGCAAGTAAGGCGTGGATGGCATTTACATCATCTAATACTGCTTTTCTAATCATTTAAGATCCTTTATTTTAATCAGTGTTTTGACTGAGTGAAACGCTTTTGTTTTTGTTATCCTGCCGGTATCGGGGTTCATGTATATCATTTTTGTTCCGTCGGGTATATCAAAATATTGATAAGATTTATTTGAAAGAAAATATTTCATATAGTCAATCCATATGGGAAGTGCGGCTCTTGCACCGGTCTCATATCGTCCCAGAGGTGTAGGATCATCATTTCCCACCCAGACACCCACTGCAATATCCGGACTGAATCCAATAAAGAGAGCATCTTTATAATTGTCGGTTGTTCCCGTTTTCCCGGCAATATCTTTTTGAATGATGCAAGCCTTTTTCCCCGTGCCTTCAAGAATAACGGATTTTAACATATCCGCCATGATGGCGGCGTTTTGCCTGGACATAACAGATTGCTTCATTACCGTGGTTTGAAAAATAATGCGGGAGTCTGAATCTGTTATTTTAATGATGGAAAATGGGGGAACTTTAATCCCCATGTTGGCAAATGGGATATACGACGCAGTCAGCTCAATCAGACTGACTTCGGATGTTCCCAGGGCAAGAGAAAGATTATGATGAAGTTGGGATGACACCCCGGCATTTTTTGTAAACTCAATGACCTTGGATATGCCGATCATCTCCATAAGTCTGACAACCGGTGTGTTTTTTGATAATGCCAGGGCTTTACGGAATGTGATTTCTCCCAAGTAAGTATTTGAAAAATTATTCACCTGCCAGGTTTTAGTGTCATTCAAATGATAGGATAGAGGAGCATCAAGCAGCTTGTCATTCTGTGAAAATCCTAAGGTGATTGCCGTGGCATACACAAAGGGCTTAAATGCAGAACCGGGTTGTCGTTTGGCCTGAACCGCTCTGTTAAAAACACTCTTCTTAAAATCTTTTCCACCGACCATGCTTAAGATTCCGCCTGTTTTAATATCAATGGCAATCAATGCACATTCTGTCTTTTCGGGGTTGAGTCCTTGTTTTTTCATCCGGGTTTCAAGGCTGGCCATGTGTTTGGAAACAGATTTGTTTGCAGCCATTTGAAGATCTAAATTAAGTGTTGTATAAATATTGAGTCCTTTTGAATAAACTTTTTGTAAATCAAATTGTTTTTTCAAAATAGTCTTAATATGTTCTATAAAATATCCAGCATCGCTTTTTTTTGTTTTTTGAGATACCAGAATAATCTCCTGGGTTTTCGAAAAATTGTATTCCGGCAATGTAATGATCTTAGCGGCAAGCATTTGTTTGAGGACAAGATTCCTTCTTTTTTTTGCCAGGTCCGGGTTATTAATGGGTGAGTACACAGAAGGGGCTTTGGGCAGGCCTGCAATTAGTGCCGCTTCACAAAGAGTGATATCACTTACGGATTTTTCAAAATAGGTTTGGCAGGCTGCTTCAACACCATAGGCACCGGAACCCAGATAAATCAGATTCAAATATAATTCAAGTATTTCATTTTTAGTATATCGTCTTTCGATCTGAAGCGTTAAAATAGCCTCTTTAATTTTTCTGACAATTGATTTTTCAGGAGTAAGAAATAATGTCTTTGCCAATTGCTGGGTTAATGTACTTGCGCCTTGTTTAAATTTTCCGGCTTTTAGATCATGAATAATTGCCCTGGCGATTGCTTTTAAATTGATTCCCGAATGCGTAAAAAATTTGTTGTCTTCTATTGTTACCAAAGCATTGATGAGATTTTTTGGGATTTTTTCAATGGATACCGGGAATCTTTTTTCAATATAAAATCTTGTAAGAATCTGTTTGTCAGATGAAAAAACCGTTGTGACGGATGACGGTTTAAACTGCTTAAGGCTGTTTATCTGGGGCAAATCATGAATAAGGCTGAAAAAAATTCCTGTTAAAATTCCGAAAAAAATTCCAACAAGGGCAATCGATAATACACCCAAATGCCGTTTTAACATCAGGTATTCAAAAAACTGCCGACGACTGTTTTAAAGTCTTCATCCGTAAATGGTTTGTGAAGGATTTTATTAATTCCGGATTTTGTCAAAACAGAATCATCAATTCTGATATCACCATCTTTTTCTTCGACAAAATCACTTTGAGTGGTGATCATGAGAATGGGGATATCCTGTCTTGTATATTTTTTTCTTATTTCACGGGTAAGCTCAAGTCCACTGATGTTTGGCATATTGAGATCAGTAATCACCAGGTCTGGTTTTTTTTGAATGATTTGGGGAATGGCATCTTCCGGGCGGTCAAAGGTGAGCGGTTTATAGCCAAGTGCCGTCAATTTATTCTGGTAAAGTTTCAGCATCATTTTTGAATCATCGACTACAAAAATTTGTGCTTCCTTATCCGAAGGCGCTCCATTGTCAGTCACTTTTTGGGAAATGCTTTTGGCAAATTCTTTTTGGCCAATACTGCCCATTTGTTTTAAAAAGGCTTTTCTTGTGGCTGAATCTGCCTTGGTTGTTACATGGGTTTCTGCAAGTTCTATAAAAGATTCTTCTTCGGCAAGAAAATTGAAAATATTGCCGGCTTCCGAATCTATTAAAGCAGCAACAGCATTCTGAGAATCCGCTGATCCCTCTCTTACAACATTTCTAAGTCCCGCAACAAGTGCTTTGGATAGATTTTTATCAATGGCTCTTGCTGCACTCATACGAACGGCCTCAACCGGGTCCTGTAATCCTTGAACAAGACTGATGGCTGTTTTTGGAGATGGAATACGTTCCATTGCTTCATAGGCGGCCTGTCGAATATTTGCATCGTCGGGCTGGGTATTAACAATATCAAGGATGGGATTCACAGCAGCAGGGTCGCCAATGTAACCCAAGGTTGTTACAAGGTGTATCAGATAGTCAGCCTCTGCATTTTGGGATGCTTTTGTTAAAATTGGTGTAACTTTATTTCCCAGTTTCATTAAGTGATCAATAGCTGTATCCCGAACAATGGTGACACTGGAACTTAAAAGAGTGGTTAATTTATCAAGGGCATACAGATCCTGGATATCTGCCAGCGCTTCAACTGCGAATTTATTAGCTTCTTCATCCTCCCCGATAAATCCCATCAACTGGTCAACCGCATCATTGCCGCCTGTTTCCGAAATAGCAAATATAGCGGTACGTTTTACTTCATTGTCCGGCTGGCTTGCCATATTGGCAAATATGGGCAGGGATTCGGGAAGTCTTAAATTCCCCAAAGAACAAATAGCCGCAATAAGGATATCTTTATCTTTATC
Organism: Desulfobacula sp.; assembly: GCA_023139225.1. Taxonomy (GTDB): domain Bacteria; phylum Desulfobacterota; class Desulfobacteria; order Desulfobacterales; family Desulfobacteraceae; genus Desulfobacula. Next base: position 4,016 of record JAGLNZ010000413.1, read on the forward strand.
TTCGGCAATTATTTTTTGCAAAGCAGGTGCAGTGCGGGCCAAAAGCAGCTCGCCTGCAGCCTTTAAGAAAAGAAGCCGGGCTTTTTTTTCATTTTGAGTGATGTACTTTATAACCAGATCAACATTTCCAAAAGCTTTGTCAAGAATAAGCTCATATAAGGATTCCTGAATTTTCAAATTTGATATATCGATTTTGGTCAGGTACTCAAGCAGAGGGAAAACAACTTTTTCAGGAGCTTTGGCAAGCTCTATCAATGCCTTCCTCTGGACATCAGGGTCTACGTCGGCATCAGAGGCAAATTGGAGCAGGGCTTTTGCTTTTACAATATCTTCTTGGTTTAAACAGAAAACCAATTCATCGATAAATTCTTTTTCATTAATTCCGCTCATAATTAAACCTTTATATGTTTTTGAATTGATAAAAGACCGAGTTAAGATATTTATTTGAGGAAAAAAGATCAGTGTCATTTATAAGGGATTCTGTTGACCCGATGAGCAGGTAACCATCTGGTTCCAGTACTTTTGAAATATTATGATAGATTTTTTTTCGATCTTCGTTAGTAAAGTAGATCATCACATTTCTGCACAGCACAATATCAAATTTTCCAAGTCCGACAAATGGTCTCATCAGATTCATTTTTTTAAATTGAGCCATGACCCTGACTTCATCTTTGATCTTGTAACGGTCTCCCTGTTTGTCAAAGTATCTATTTAAACGGTTTTTATCAAGTCCCCGCGCCACTTCAAATTTATTGTACAGCCCATAGCTTGCCTGGGCAATGGCAGCATCGGAAATGTCTGTGCCGAACAACTGAACATTATACCTGGCAGGTGTGATTCCCATCTCAATAAGTGTCATTGCAATACTATAGATTTCCTGGCCTGTTGAATTGGCAGCACTCCATAGCCTGATAGTCGGCTTTAGTGAAGGATTTTTTTGTGATCTTTTATCGATCAAATCCGGTAAAATTTTGTGCTGCAATAGTTCAAATGGAGATTTATCCCTGAAAAAATAGGTTTCATTGGTTGAAATTGCATCAATTATTTCATTTTCAATTTCTTTTTTAAAATCAGTTTTTGCCTTTTGCAGCAATTCGGAATAGGAGGAACATTCAAGCTTATTGGTCAGCGGGTTGAGCCGGGTCTCCAGTAGATATTCTTTACCAACGTCAAGGGCAATTCCAGAAATATCAAGAATATACTTTGAAAAATTTTTAAACTCTTCTGGGGTAACTTTAATTTTCGCCATAAATTTTATTGATTAAAAATTAAAGAATTTTTTATAAGATTATGGTTTTTATTATTTCTTCAGCAATTTTTCCCAAAGGAGCGACAATATCTGCGGTACCTGATTCAACAGGTTCTTTTGGCATCCCGTAAACCGTACAGGTCTCCTCGTCCTGGGCAATCACAATACTGCCATTGTTTTTCATTTGAACAAGTCCTTTTGAGCCGTCGGAGCCCATTCCGGTCATAATAACGCCGGTTGCCCGCCCTACATAATGTTGGGCAATGGATCTGAATAGATAATCAACAGAAGGTTTACAACTGTTTTCCGGCGGGTCATCTGTTATTTTTATTTTTCTTGTAATACCGTCTGCTCCGGCAATAATTTTCATTTGTTTCCCGCCAGGTGCGATCAAAATTTTCCCTGGAGCTATGGTATCTCCGTTTTCCGCCTCTTTAACTTCAAGCTTCGATTTGTTGTTAAGGCTGCTTGCAAGGGACGCTGTAAACAAAGGCGGCATATGCTGTACGATTAATACAGGTGCTTTAAGATCGGCAGGAAGCAAGGGAATCATTTTGGTCAGGGCATTGGGACCACCTGTAGAAATTCCAATTCCAATAATTTCTGATTTGGATCTGGCTATAGTTTTTTTAGTTGCGGATAGTGGTGGTTTGTTTACAATATTTTTGGTTGTTAACGGTCTTGCTTTTGCTTTATCTCGTATTTTAAGCCTTGTTCTTTTTTGCCGTTTCAGGGTGTCTATAATGGGTAAAATAGCCTCTTTAACCTTTTGCATATTTTCGGCCATTTTACCTTCGCTGGGCTTGGCAACAAAGTCAAAAGCGCCCAGTTCCAACGCTTTTATGGTCATTTCACTTCCCTGCTGTGTCAGGGTGGACAACATAATAACGACCGGTGGGTCGGGCTGATCCTTTAATGTCTGTAAGACTTCAATGCCGTTTACTTCAGGCATTTCAATGTCAAGTGAAATCAAATCGGGTTTAAGGGAAGCAATTTTTGATAAAGCAATCTTTCCATTATTTGCAGTACCAACTACTTCAACGCCGGGTATTTCCCTTAAGACATCCCCGACGATTTTTCTGTATACAATTGTATCATCAACAACAAGCGCTCTTATATTTTCCATTATTCCTTGAGTACCTCATCAATATCCAGAATTCCAATAAGCTGTTTTTCAGTTTTTAGGACGCCTTGAAAAAATTTTCCTTTAACACCGCCAATATTGGAAGGAGCTGGTTCAATGTTCTCTGCTTTGGCAAGAACCACATCACTGATGCCGTCAACAAGAAGCCCGATATGCTCATCGTCTGAGTTGACAATGATATTTCTGTTATCTTTATCTTTATTGACAGGTTCCAGACCAAGTTTTTTCCCCAGGTCAATAATGGTTACTATCCTTCCTCTTAAATTTAAAATACCTTCAATATAATCTGATGCCTGGGGGACTTGAGTAATATCAAAGTGTTTGTTGATTTCTTGTATATTAAGGATATTGATCCCACAAAGGGCACCGCCAACATAGAAAGTCGAAAATTCTAAATCTTGAGAAGACGTACCTATAGTAGTTTCTGCCATCTGTTTCTCCTTTTATTTAAAAAGAGTGCGGTTATTTTGTTAAATTCAATTTTTGTCTGATCATTTTCATTAGTTTTTCCCTGTCAAGTTTGATCTCATACTCATCAATGCCAACTTTTCTGCCTTTTTCAATATGAGCCTCGCTAGCCAGGGAAGTGAGCGCAATGACTTCGAGATGAGAGTATTTCGGATCACCCTTGATTCTTTTTGTCAACTCAAATCCATCCATATTAGGCATTTCAAGGTCAGTGACCACTATATCAATATCATCCACTCTTTCTTTTAAGAGCTCCCAGGCAATGAGACCGTCCTCGGCCTCAATAACTTTGAAACCATCTTCTTCCATAAAGGTTTTTACCTGGTTTCTGAAAAATGCGGAATCTTCAGCAAATAACAGTATTTTTTCGCCGGACTCAGCCATTTCGGCTGCAACTTTTGCGTCTTCTTTAAACCAGCCCGGGTTTAGAATTTTAACCATTTCAAAAATATCAACCAGAAGCGTGGTATGTTCATTAATGATCATTGAACCACTTATGGCCGACTGCTTTAGAGTGCCTTCATCTACATCAAGGGCCACTTCAAGTGCATCAACCGGTGGTGTGACCATAAGGCCCAGTTCTCTATTTTTTATCTTAAAAACAATGACCTCCTGCTGTTCTCTCTCGGGAAGCGCCTTGAAATCAGCAACCTGTGATAATTCATAGAGCGGCAAAGCCCCGCCTCGGTATTGCACTACTTTTTGTTCACCAATTTGTTCAATGGTTGACGTCTGGATTCTTTCAATTCTTTCAACAATGTTAAGCGGGGCGGCAAAATGTTCGGTCTCGGAATTTTTAAATGTCAGGAGGGCCGCTTTATCTTTTCCAGCCATTGCTTCTTCTTCGGCTGCCTTTGCGATTTGGCCGGCCTCTGAAACACTTGACAGTTCAGCCATTTGGGCAAGGTTTGAAATATCAAGGATCAGGGCTACTTTTCCATCACCCATAATGGTGGCACCGGCATATGCCGTACATTTTTTAAGGTGTCTGCCCACGGGTTTTACAACAATTTCTTCAGAATCATATAATTGATCTACAACCAGCCCGTATTTAAAAGCACCGGCTGAAACAACGGCAATATTCATGGCACTTCTTGCGTGATATCTTCTGTCATTTTCTTCTCTTTTGGGATCATCGCTTTTCGGGTGTTCTTTTTCTTGATCAGGCGATTCAATGATAACACCATCTTCGGTGATGATATTTTGCCTGGACCGTCTGTCCGCAAGATTTTGTCGTCTGTCCGGTAATTCATCTTCATTTTGCGGGTCCAGATAAGTTGTGTCAATGTCAAGCATTTCTGAAAGGTTAAGCAAGGGAAGAAGTTCCCCTCTCAGCCTGACAACAGCAGCATCGCCGACCTTTTCGATTTTTTCTTTTACCTGGGCAGCAGGGATTCTGAGAAGTTCGTTCAGGTTGACCTGTGGAACTGCATATCTTTCATTCCCCACAGAGGTGATCTGGCTTGGAATAATGGCAAGGGTTAACGGCAGTTTGATTTGAATATCCGTACCTTTTCCGGGAGTTGAATCCAACTCAATGATACCGCCGAGACTTTCAATATTGGTTGTGACAACATCCATACCAACCCCACGACCGGATACATCCGTGACCTCTTTTGCCATTGAAAAACCCGGCAGCAAGATAAGTTCGATTTTTTGTTTTTCAGACATTTCATCAACCTGTTGTTCAGAGATAAGTCCTTTTTCAACGGCTGAAACGGCGATTCGATCCGGGTCAAGTCCTTTCCCGTCATCAGAAATGACAAGATTGACCTGGCCTGCGTCATGGAAGGCTCTTAATATGATTTTCCCTGTGCCGCTTTTACCCATTTGTTCTCTCTCCATGGGTGTCTCTATCCCATGGTCAACAGAGTTTCTTACAAGATGGGTTAAAGGATCATTGATGGCTTCTAGAATTGTTTTGTCAAGTTCAACATCTTTACCTTCAATAACAAGATCAATGGATTTTCCAAGTTGTTGCGACAGATCCCTGACAACCCTTGTAAATTTATTTAAAATATTGGCAATGGGCTGCATCCTGGTTCTCATGATTGCTTCCTGAAGTTCAGACGTGATCATGTCAATCCGCTGGCTGGATAATTCAGTTGCTTTTACGTTTGAAGAGTTTACACCCTGCAGTAATTGATTGCGGCTTAAAACAAGCTCTCCTGCAAGATTCATCAAGGTGTCTAAAAGACCGACATTCACCCTTAATGAGGTTTGAGGTTTTGCACTGATAGTCACTTCTTTCTCTTCTTTTGAAGGAGATTGTTTGACTTTTTGGGTTTCCTGTATGACAGGTTTGGCAGGAGGCGTCAAAACACGTTCCGGTTCAGGCACTTCAACAACAACCGAAGCTGCTTTTTGATCTTCTTTGGAAGGCATAAAGGCAGGCTCAACACTGATATCTGTTACACTGGTGGAAACAATCATATCATCTGATATAGAATGGATATATTGTTTTTTAATATCAAACAGGGTCTCGGTCATATCATATTCAATGATGGAGGCAAAAAGAACCTGGAATGGTATCCTGTTTGGCCCGGCACTCTCGGAAAGTGTGCCGACCGAGTCAAAATCTATTCTGGAATCAATAATGGTACCGGTTTTTTGCAAGCTGTTTAAAACTTCAATGGGATTTTTATCTTTCCTTTGAATATCATGGATTAAATCGTACTCAACGAGAAAAAGATTTTTGCCTTCTGCTTTATATTGTTCAATTTCAAAAAGCGAAACCTGGGGAAAAACTCTGCCATCTTGAAGAACAATGTCTACTATTTCGGAAACCATTTCCTGTTTGTCTTCCGGCAAAGAAGATTTTGTGATGCTTTCCAGGTCTTTAATATGGTCTGAAACATCAACATCATTACTCGTGTCAATATTATTCAAAAGATTTTCAAGTTCATCAAATCCCTTTAACAGAACACTGACCCTGTTTGAATCAGGGACAAGCTCTTTGTTCCTGATAAGCCCTAGAACGTTTTCCAGGTGGTGGGATAGGTCTTTTATGGTTGTCAATCCCATGAAACCCGCGCCACCTTTGATCGAGTGGGCGGCTCTGAAGACATTGTTTACCAGATCCAGATCTATATTTGCTCCAGCTTCCTCAATGGTTAAAAGATCACTTTCTATATCACCAAGATGATCCAGCGATTCTTCAATATACATTTGTAGGGTTTCATCATCTTCAAACATATCAAATCTCCTGAAAGGGTTTGAACACCGAAATGGTAAAATTGCCTAAATATTGCTTAATACTAAACAATCTACAAAAGATATATCAAAAAGTCAAACCAAGAATGTTGAAATATAAAGGATTTATTTCATAATTTACGTACAATATCATTGGGTTGGCACTGAATTTCAAGCTTAAGGATAGCAAACGTATTTGGGTGGACACAATCCATCGAATTTTTATTAATATCAAGCAGTTCCATAATTTTTGTTTTCTGGGGACGACCTGTTGGCGACACCACTTCAATAATATCATCAATGGTAAGTTTGTTTCGGATACCTACCTGGTAACTTTGATCTTCCATGCTGCTGATTATTTTCCCTATAAAGCTGTGGATTTTTCCCTGGTGAATATTGTTGTAATTGGGTAGCTGTTCATCAGGCTTGTTAAAATAAAAACCTGTACAATATTCCCTGTGAAAAACCTGGTAAAGCTCGGCAAACCAATCAGGATTCATTTCATATGTATCAGGGGTGTCAACATAGGTGTCAATTGCTTCCCTGTAAGTTTTCACCACAGAGGCAAGATAGTTGATACCCTTCATTCGCCCCTCTATTTTTAATGATGTTATATTTGCATTAATCAGTTCAGGGATATGCTCGATCATGCACAAATCTTTTGAATTGAAGATATATGAGCCCCTGTCATCTTCCATGAGTGAATGATATTCGTTGGGACGAAGTTCTTCCACTACTGAGTATTTCCATCGGCAGGGATGGCTGCAAAGGCCTCTGTTGCTGTCCCGGCCGCTTAAAAAACTACTGAGCAGGCATCGTCCGGAATAGGACACACACATGGCACCGTGAATAAAGGCCTCTGTTTCTATTTTTGAATCTGCAGAAATCTCTTTTATTTCATTCAAGGACAATTCCCTTGCAAGGTTCACCCTTTTAACCCCAATGCTGTGCCAGAATTTAGCAGCGTTCAGATTGGTTGTATTGGCCTGGGTGCTTAAATGGATTTCTATATCCGGGATAATTTTTTTTGCCAGCATAATGATGCCCGGATCTGAGATGATAATGGCATCCGGACCCATGCGGGCTGTTTTAGCTAAAAAGGTTTCAAGTTCTTTGTGTTCATGAGTTCTTGAGTAGATATTGCAGGCAAGGTATACTTTAACATTATGATGGTGGGCAAACGTAACTGCATCAAGTAGTTGTGTATCTGTAAAGTTGCCGGAAAAATTTCTCAGGCTGAAATCTTTACCTGCAAGATAGACAGCATCCGCACCGTAGTGGATTGCGATTTCAAGCTTTTCAAAATTTCCGGCAGGTGCCAGAAGTTCAGGTTTAAAGAGATGTTTTTTCATACAGCCTGCTAATATATGGTGCCCCCGGCAGGAATCGAACCTGCGCTCAAGGATTAGGAATCCTATGCTCTATCCACTGAGCTACGGGGGCCAAAATCTATTATTCAACGATTAATTTTTGTCCGGGAAATATTTTACTTCTTTTATTGAGTTGATTCAAGGCAAGGAGTCGATTTAAATTCATATTATATTTTTTTGCAATTGAAAAAGGGCTGTCTCCTGACCGTACTTTATATGTAGACCCTCCTTCTGCAGTTTTAAATTGTTCAATTTTTAATTGCTTTTTGGATGTAATGTAAAGGGTTTGACCAATGTTCAATGTAGTGCCGGTCAGCCTGTTGACAGACATGATGTTTTTTGTCGTTGTGCTGAATTTTCTGGCAATATTCCAAAGATTGTCACCACGTCTGACTCTGTATGTAAGGGTCTTCCCCGGCGCTACCGGGCGGGATGCAACCGCGTTAATAGCTGCGCCATTAGCCCTGCTGGGTATTTTTAATACCTTGCCTGCAATGATTGTGTGTGCTTTATTTATATGGTTGGCAATTGATATGGCCCGTATGGAGGTTTTATACTTTTCAGCGATTCCGGACAATGTCTGGCCTCTTCTAACTCGATGGAATACATACATTGGCGGAGGGGAATACGTTGTTTTAATTTTATCAATTTTTGAAAGAAATAATGAAGCTTTATCTTCAGGTATCTTTAACTGGTAAGTGTCTGGTGGAAGCAGGGCATATCTCAGTTCTGGATTCAGTTCTTTTAAAATTGTTGTATTCACTCCGATTTCTTTGGCAATATCTTTGAGTCTGACCTGTTTTTTGATTTCACATATTTTAAAATCAATGGGCAATAAGGGATTGTCAATTTTGATATTATATTTGTCAGGATTATTTAAAATGTGAAGTGTTGCTAAAAATCTAGGGACATACCGCGAGGTCTCCCTGGGTAACTTCTGGTAAAGATCCCAAAAATTATCAAGATAGTTTATCCTTTGTTTCCTGATGATTCGTAATACTCTTGATTCTCCGCAATTATATGCAGCAAGGGCGGTTGTCCAGTCTCCAAAAAGATTATGAAGCTCTTTTAGATAACTGATAGCGGCTCTGGTTGCCTTTTGGGGGTCAAGGCGCTCATCAATATAATAGTTGCGGTTTAACCCGAATTTATAACCGGTAGAAGGGATAAACTGCCATAAACCCAGTGCACGGGCAGGAGATAAGGCCCTGATTTTAAATCCGCTTTCAATTAACGGGAGCCAGGAGATTTCTTCCGGCAGTCCTGCTTTTTTTAATTCGGAAACAATAAACGGTCTGAACCTGCCGGCCCGTTCAAGGGATTGTATAAAAAATTTACGTTCTGGTCCTGTAAACCTTTTTATTTCATTTAGTACATGTTTATTCAGTGTCAGTGGTATCTCATTGTGTTGCCCGTTGACCACTATCTGACGGGATGCATAAATTTCAAGAATTCGTTTTGATATCAGGTATCGGATGTCTTCTTTTTGCTGATTGAATTCAGGGTAAACCTCTGAATCAATCTCAAGGATTGAATAATAAGCAGAGTCCAGGTTGGTCAGCGCTTCCTCTAACTTGCCTTTTTCCCACATCTGCTGGGCATAATTACAAAGCTCCAATGCCTGGTCGATTTTTTCCTGGGCAGTGAGGTCTGATCCCTGGTTTTCTTTTTTTGATACCTTTTCAAGACTTGAGTCTAAAGGATCAGTTTTAGCGGATTTTTTTAAAGAAGAATCTGAAATAGTGGCGTATGCTTTGGTGTTGTCTGATTTTTTCGATGAATTGATGGTCAGGCCTTCACCGTGTGAAGCAGGGTGTTCAGAATGATTGGCTGCTTTCAGAGTATCCGGAGAAGTTGTCTGCTTCTGAATGTATTGATTGGAGGTGGTTTTATTGTAGGAATGCTGACAACCTGCTGAGAATAAAAAACTTATTAAGATTATAGCAAGTTTAATTTTAAACATTTTACTCCTTGATAGCAATATTAATGTGTTTTGTGGATTAATTATAAAATTAGGAAAAGCTTGTCAAGGATATATATGCAGCTTTCTATAACTTATCATCAGGATTTTCGATTTTTTCGGATATGCTTCTGGATATTTGCCATAAGAAATTTACCATAACCCGTTCCAGGCGGATCACCTTACGTCCGCTGGATGGACATTGCTACAAGCTCTAAGATTACTTTCGCTGACCGCCATGAACTCGCTCATTCTTCACTCAAACACCATGGCGGCTTAACCGCTACTGTAATCAAGAGCTTGTAAGCAAAGATCCATAACGCTCCCGTAAGGCAATCAGCCTTCCACTGGCAGGTGTAGCAAGTTCGTAAATGCTTTTTGTAAAAATAAAATTGTTATGCTTTAAAAAGCAAAGTATTTTATGTCAACCACAACTGCCAGTGGAGATTCAGGTTGTCTTGTCCAATCGATTTGCCTGTAATTTTTGTAAAAGTTCCAAAGGTCTGTAATGGTTAAAATGGCAAATTGTTTGAGCGAGGAACGAGCGAGTTTTTGCCGTTCAATGGAAGACCTTTGAGAACTTTAA
>JAGLNZ010000414.1 GCA_023139225.1 Desulfobacula sp.
TTACAAACATGGGTATCTCCAAGGTCGTTGTTGTATAAAGACCTTTATTTATACATTCCATGGTAACTTTAAACCCATAAACAGTCAGGATGAAACAAACAAAGATTCCGAGAACGGAACTGAATATTCCTAAAACAGCAATTTTCAGTGGCTTAAGACGGCTCAGAATAATATCCACCTTCACATGCCCCCCTTCCCGCAATACCCATGCCGAACCAAAAAAAGTAATATATAAAAGCATGATCTCTGTGACCTGTGTAACCCAAATCAAGGAGTGATTAAAAAAAGTTCGTAAAATAACTTCAAGGCAAACCGAAAGCATTATAAAAATCAACATAATGCCCGCCAAAAAAATCATGATGTTCAGTACTCGATCAAAGACTTCCATGGGCTTTTTCATTATTTTCCCACCTGGTTTATTTAGAAGCATTAGTCTGCCCCGGAAAAGAGAAAGACTAATGCTTCAACTGATATCCACCATAGGTTAATTACCTGTTAACTTTTTAAGATCTGAAACAAGATCGGGTACTTTTTTGGTTAAGTCTTCCCATTCTGCCTCATATGCGGCTTCATAGTATTTTTTGTTCTCAGAAGGTGAAAATTTAACGCGTTTAATACCCATTTCGTCATATTTTTTCCATTCTTCCTTTATCTGTTCTTTAAAATAGGCCTCCATTTCCGGCTCGAATTTTTTTGTGATATCCATAATTTCGTTCTGAACAGTTTTATCAAGACCGTCCCATACTTTGAGGTTCATCAAAATAAGAGTATTTTGTCTGGTATAAAACGGTATATCAATTATATACTTGCAGTTTTTCAACCACCCCCAGCTTCTTGGGCCCAAAGTTGCAAAACCGAATCCGTTAACCAGGCCACGTTCCAGTGAAGTAAAGGTATCACCGAATTTCACTGTAACCGGTACCATTCCCAGCTTTTTCATAAAACGATCATAAAGCGCAGAAGTTCTCATTTTAATTCCTTTAAGATCTTCAAGCGTTTTCACCGGTTTATTCACACGAAGGTAGAAAGGATCATATAACCATGTTCCAATATATTTTATTCCGATCTTTTGATGTCTTGCATCCATATATTCATAAAACCCACCGGGTTTTCGTTCTTCAGACATGGAAAGCTTTGATAAGGCGAATGCATTAACCTCCGGAGCCAAGGGTGCGTAATATGCCGTTGGATTGAAAATTACCTGGACGATATTACTCTGTAAGGACTCGGCCTGGTCAGAACCCGGAATAACTTCTCCGCCACCTAACCAGTCAATTTTTATTGCTTCACTGCATCCACTATTAACCCGATCCACCCAAACATGGATCATTTTACAAAGTGGATGGTCCTTTGGTAAAAAACTTACGGCATTCAATTTTTGTGATTTTGCCATGGCTATGGAATTGATCCCTAAGAAAAAAACAGCCATAAACATAAAAATCAGTGAGTAGAATTTAAATCTTTTCATTTCATTAATCCCCTTGCTGTAAAATAAAATTTTATTTGAACCTTTTTTTCACCCTAACCAAAAAAAATGTAATTTTATTATTCTTTTTTATGTATTTTCAAAGCAGGCAAATAATAAATCCAATAAGCAAAACAAGATTTTTTCTATAATCTAAGTCATATTAATGCACTCAGTCCTTTAAAATTGTTACATTCTTCGCAAGCATGTCGAATATGATCTTTAACAGCCTTACGAGCCTCCTTGTATTTTTTTCCCTTAAGATATTTTAAAATTTCAATATGATCATCGACCCGATGTTCAAAAACACCCTGTGTAAAAACATATAAAAATACATACCGATTAATATTGGAATGTATCGTTACATAAGAATCAAAGAGTCTTTTATTACCTGCAACCTTGACCATCTCCAGATGGAATTCAGCCAGCGTCTCAACATAGTTCAGTTTTTCTTCCGGAGAGGCGCTTTGAAGGGGAACTTCCAAGCCGGTCATCCGATCTATACAAAGATTCAAATTTTCATATGTTTGAATACTTTTTTCTTCCAACAGGTCAATGGCAAAGCATTCTATCATTTCTCTGAGCTGATAGATTTCAGAAAGATCTTCTAAAGAGATGTTTGATACCGAATTTCCTTTTCGGGGCGTATAAATTACCAAACGTTCATTTTCAAGGGTTCTCAATGCCTCTCTAAGTGGTGATCTGCTTATATTCAGACTTTTGGAGAGTTCTATTTCATTGATTTTTTGACCGGGTTCCAGTTCACCGATTATAATTTTTTTTCTTAGCATATCAACCAAACTCTGGGTCAATCCGGGAAATTGCATAATCCTCCTTCTGTCGATTGTATTATGTCGATTGTCGACAATTTATTCGAACCCAAAAATATTGTCAAGGAAAAAATTGTTTCATTGACGTTTTATGTATTAAATTCTTTGACCTTAATAAAGCTTGTTTTCTTCATTTCCCTGGCAAGAGTCTTTGCGGGTACCCACTCAAATTGCGGCGCGATTCTTACCTCTTCTTTGAAAATGGAAAGCAACTTTTCTTCAAGCAAAGGAAGCTTGGCCTTAGAAATCGATTCATCATATTCAAGTATGATATTCAACGGCGGCTCCACCAGCGGACCCGGTTTATTCAATAGAATTTGAAAAAAACCGGTTACCTTTGGTCTGAATTTTAATATGACCGTCTTGACAGCCTCGGGATAAACATTGACTCCTTTTATGATCAACATATCATCTGCCCGCCCGATGATCTTGAATCTCATACCCGGCATGCCGCAGTGACATGGATTAACTGAGACCTTAAGTATATCTCCCAGCGAATAACGCATTAAGGGTCCACCCTCCCAGTCCAGAAAAGTGAAAACCATCTCACCTGTAGCTCCATCTTCGATTTCTATTGGTTTTTTTGTGTTGGGGTCTAAAAGTTCAAGAAGGCAATGATCCTCTGATATAAAGTGCATGCCACTGAATTGTTCAGGAGGTTCATCACAGGAAATGCCATGGAAAGCGTGCCCCCCTCCGGTATGATCAAAAATCTTGGCTCCAAACCCCTGGGCGAGCATTTTCCTGACTTCCGGATTTCCGCCGCCGGGTTCACCGGCACAGAAAAACCATTTTAAACCCAGCTCTTTTGCATCCTTTCCAATGACTTTCGGACATTTTTCAATCATATACTGGCCAAAGGAAGGGGTGGCGATTATGGCTGCAGGAGATGTCAGCCTGATAAAATCAAGAACTCTTTTGGTCCCGCCCTCAATACCGATCGGCACTACACAGGCACCCATATGCATGATCCCCTGGGACAAAGGAAGCCCACCGGTAAACATGGAGAGTGAGAGGGCCTGGATCATCACGTCTCCCGGCCTGATCCCGGCCCGCCAGTATTTTCTGGCATGCATTTCATTCACCACGTCTATATCATGCTGGGTTAAAGTATAAAGTGTGGGCATACCGGTCGTGCCCGAAGTTGAATTAATTCTTACGATTTTTTCTCTGGGTGCGCATGCCATAAGGGCATATGGGTTGCCGTATTGTTCAATGGATTCTTCCTGTGTTTGTCTTTGCTCATCTTTTGTCATGAGTGGTATGTTTGAAAAACTCTCAAAGCTCTGTATGTCCTCTGGTTTCACACCGGCTTTATCCATTTTGTTTTGATAGAATGAAGAATTTTGATAGTTATACGCCACCTGTTTTTTTAGCCGTTTCAGTTGCAGTGCACGTATTTCGTCCCTTGACAGGGTTTCTATTTTTTCATTCCAGAGTTTTCTCTCCTTATAAAAGGCCATCCTTTCCTCCTGTATCCACTTTGCTTGGGCCATCACTGCAAATTTCCAATAATATTTTTTGTGTTGTTTCCGGTTCAAAAAAGGCAACTTTACCATGACTTCCGGACCGCGGAAATCCTTCCATAACTTTTATACCTTTGTTTTGAAACGCCTTAACCGATGCTTCAACATTATCTGTTTTTATGGAAAGATGATTAACGCCAATAGCTTTTCCCATGATTTTTTTCCCAAAATTATTTCCAGCGTTTTTATATTGAATCAATTCAATGTCGATATTGTTTGCCTTTAATGTCGCAATTCTCAACCCGACTTCATCCATCTCCTTGATCCCGGTTGATTTGAAACCAAAAAGGGACTCAAAGAGAGCCACACTTTTTTCCAGATTTTCTACGATGATCCCAATATGATCCACATGTGGAAGATTCATTAGTTTCTCCCCCTTAAACTCTTTGTAGCCTCCTGATCCACAGCCATCGTGATCTTATCAATCACTACACCGTAGTCTTTTTTTGCGCTTTTGCTTGAAACCAGTTCATTTTTTACATCTTCAAGCACTTTCTCAGCCGGTCTTAAAAAGGGATCACCATATCCACCGCCGCCGCCTGCTATATTTTGAAAAATCGTATTTTTCGGAATATCCCTGATAATCTCCTTGGATTTGGCAATTCTAATCCTTCCGTCCGGATAACGAAGCTCAACATTATTGATCGAACCTTCTTTGCCCCCAAAAAGACCAAAAGCCCTTGCTTCTTCTTCCACACCATCTCCAAAGGCAATTCCGGTAACGTTTTCACCATAGATTTCAAATATGGTTTCAACACCCAGGCCTCCGCGCCACTGCCCTGCACCCGCCGAATCCTTCAAATATTCATGTTTCAAAAGAAAATGCGGGTCCTGGATCTCAAACATCTCATAATCTTGTGCCAAAATTCCTCCGGCACAATTGATTAAACCGATGTGATCGTATCCATCCGCCATATAAGTTCCCCCTGAGCCCCCTTTCAGGGCCAGAAAAAGGATATCCACATATGACCTTTCATTCCTCGGGTCTTTACCGGTCAGTGTGAACCCGAGAAACCGATTCCAGCCTGCTGTAACTCTTTTGGGGAGGATAGTGGAAAAAGCTTTCATAATGGCATCTGCATTGGGGCCTGTTATACTATTGCCAAAGGTTGTTGCAGCAGGATATTCGGCATTCAGAAAACTTCCTTTCGGGCTTATAATTTTTATCGGTCTTATAATGCCGTCATTATGGGGGATATCCGGATTAATAAGCATAAGGAAAGTCAATAGAACTGCAGAGGACGTTGCCGCGAGGGGGGCATTAACAAACCCTTGTGTCTGGGGTGCAGAGCCTGAATAATCAAAAATAATCTCTTCTCCCTTAACAACAACCTTTAAATTGATTTTCATTTTTGAGCCTTCATGAATACCATCATAATAGACATAGCTCTCACCCGGATAAGTTCCGTCGGGAATCCGGTCGATCTCTTTTCTGACCATTTTTTCAGTAACATCAAAAAGATAGTCTACATGATCCCGGAATTTTGAAATGCCGTATCTTTCGAGAAGCGCCTTTACGCCCCTTTCTCCTACAATACAGCCGCCTATTTCAGCTTTTATGTCTTCTTCCACTATTTTGTATCGAATATTGGCAAAGATCATGTCCCAGACATCCTTTCGAAATTTTCCCGCCTCATAGATCTTTACCGGTGTAATTCGAAGTGCCTCCTGCCAGACTTCTCTTGCCTCCGGATTATATCCGCCTGCAACAGCGCCGCCTATATCTGCCTGATGCCCCTTGCATGCCGCCCAGGCAACAAGTTTGTCTTCATGAAAAATCGGTTTGAATATCGCCACATCAGCGTTCTGGTTTCCACCTGAAAAAACATCGTTATGAATAATGACATCACCTTCAAAAATATCATCTCCAAAATATTGCGTAATATATTCACATGCCGGCTGAATTGCAAAAGCAAGCACGGGTATATACTCGGTCTGCTCCAGCATCCTGCCCTGATGATCATAAAGTCCGGTGACAAAGTCTCTTGCTTCATTCAAAATAGGAGACCGTGTCGTCCTTAACAGGGTAAGTCCCATTTCTTCGGTAATGGATTTAAACCTCCTTTGAAAAACCGAGGCCAGAATCTTATCAATTTTATTGTCCATTGATTCCTCTCTTTTTAAGAATGTGTCAGGGCTTTATCCTTGATTATCGTCATCATAAAACTTCCATATTGATCGCATTCAATCTCAAACACGGACGGAACAAAGAGCGTGGTATTTTTCTGCTCAATAATCGCAGGTCCTTTTACCTTATTTCCATATCCCATTTTATCTCCGTCATAAATATCAATGAATGCAAAATCCATTTTTGATGGTAAAAATACTTGTCTTTTACCTTTTAAAGCCGGGGAAGCATCGGTTCCTGCAAATTTCTCTTTTCGAAAGGCAGGCTTATCAGTAGTTCCTATGGCTGTCATCCTTATGTTTACAAGTTCCATCACGGTTTTTTCTTTCTTTAAGTCATAGCCGTAAAGCCGGTTATGTTCAGCGTGAAAGCTGTCTCCCATTTTTTCAACCCTCAATGCCTTAATATCATCAATTCCAACCGGCACACTTACTTCGTGATATTGTCCGATATAACGAAGATCAAGAAAAAATTGAAACCTGCGCTTCTCCTTTGGAATATGCTCATTTGAAAGAATTTTTTCTCCCTTGGATTCAAGATCTGTAATCAGGGAAAAAAATAGTTGCTTTTGAATACTTTCGTAAAAAAAAGGGGTATGAAAACTCTTTACAAAATCGTGCTTTAAATCGGAAAGAAGCATGCCCGCAGCACAAAAAATTGAGGACTCCTTGGGAATCAAAATCTTTGAGATTTCAAGCTCAAGTGCGATCATGGCAGCATGTATCGGCCCTGCCCCACCGCCGCATACCAAAAGAAAATCTCTGGGATCAAATCCCCTCTGGACAGAAATCTCGCGAATGGCGGATGCCATATTCACATTCATTATATGATACATGCCATATGCTGCCTCAATAAGATTCATTTTCAGGGGTTTTGCAACCATGTTTTTAATAGCAGCTTCAGCTGCTTTTTTGTCCAGCTTCATCTTCCCTCCGGCAAAAAAATCGGAGCTCAGATAACCCAAAATCAGATTGGCATCGCTGCAACTAGGTTCTTTACCTCCAAGACCGTAACACACAGGTCCTGGCTTGGCACCTGCACTTTTGGGTCCCATGCGAAGAAGCCCTCCTTCATCAATCCAGGCAATGCTTCCACCACCGGCCCCGATGGTGTTTATTTCCATCATCGGCAAAGCAAGGGCCATGCGGTCAACCTTTCCATCCATTGTCACAATGGGTTGAGCATCTTTGACAAGTGCCGCATCAAAACTCGTTCCGCCCATATCCACGGTAATAAAACTTTTTTGTCCATGCAGATCAGCATAGGCAATCCCTGCTATTGGTGCTGCAGCGGGTCCTGAAAGAAGCGTACTTGCCGCAAGTTTCGTTACAGCTTCAGGCGTTGTTACACCGCCATTGGATTGCATGATCAAAAAAATTCCTGAAAATCCGTTTTCAGAAAGACGGATGGTGAGTTTTGAAAGATATCCCTTTAAAATGGGTCCCACTGCTGCGTTTAGCACCGTAGTACTAACCCTGTCATAAAACCTGATCTGAGGAAGTACTGAGGAAGAAACAGAAAGATATACATCCGGCATCATTTTTTGGACAATTTCTTCTGCTTTTCGTTCATGGATATTGTTAGCATAAGAATGCATAAAACAGACGGCAACAGCTTCAATGCCCTGTTCTTTAAAAAGCTCAATTGCTTTTATGACCTCATTTTCATCCATTTTTGTAATAAGGTTCCCGGCATAATCCGTCCGCTCAAGAACCGGCAATCGCAAGTGTCTGGGTACAATAGGTGCGGGCTGAAGGTATTTATTATTATAGAGTTCCTCTCTTATGCCCCGTCTCATCTGGAGCGCATCTCTGAATCCTTTAGTGGTAAGAAGTCCGGTTTTCGAGACATTCCCTGTCAGTACGGCATTTGTTGTAACGGTTGTTCCATGAACAATAATCTCGATTTTGCCCAGAAATGACCTAAGGCTGATTCCTTTTGTCCCTGCCATCTGGTTGAGCCCGTTCATAACCGCTATGGATGGATCTTCAGGAGAAGACAGTACCTTAAAAATATCAGAGTTGCCCTCATTGTCCATGAGAAGAAAATCAGTAAAGGTTCCGCCTACATCAACACCTATCTTAAATATCATAGAGCCTCCAGTATCACATTTAGGTATAGCATCCGTTCTATTATTTCATCAATTCCGGCAAATAAAGCGCTATTTGTGGAAAAACCATCACTAAAGTCATAACCACAGCATCACACATAAGAAAAGGGATGCCTGCCTTATATACATCCATCATCGTTGTATTCTTCGGGGCGACTCCCTTCATTACGAACAGCAGCAAACCAAAGGGCGGGGTGGTATTTGCCATTTCCATGTTGATCAGCATAATCAGGGCAAACCAAAGCGTGTTAAAATGCAACGCCTCTACAATAGGCAAAAATATGGGAATTGCAATCATCACCATGGACAGGTTATCCATAAAACAGCCCAGAAACAAAAGAACACACTGCATGGAAATAAGAACCATCATGGGAGAGAGATCAAATCCAATGACCGTCTCGATAATCCCGGCACTGGCCCCTGAAAAAGCGAGAATCTGACTGAAAAGCATAGACCCTGTAATAATCATGAACATCATGGACGTTATCTTGAGTGTGCCCATGATACTGGCTTTCATGACGGAAAAATTCATCTGCCCATATACTATAGCAATCAAAATGGTTCCCATGGATCCAAGAGCCGCTGCTTCCGATGGTGTTGCAACCCCCAGGAAAATCAACCCTATTACCAGAAAAATAATCAGGCCTATCGGAAAGATATGGATAATACTTCCTTTGATCCTTTCCAGGACAGGGATAGCCTCCTGCTGGTACGGCGGGGCAAGATGGGGCTGAAGGCGGCAACGGATCACCACATAACTCCCATATAAAAATGCCATGAGGAATCCCGGCAGAATACCGGCAATCAGAAGTCCTCCAACCGAGATCTGGTTCAAGGCGGCAAGAAGAATGGCAAGAGCACTTGGCGGGATAAGCATGGAAAGGCCTCCGCTCCCCATAATAGGCCCTAATGACATGCTTTTGTGATAGCCTCTTTTTTCCATATCCGGTACCAGCAACGATCCGAGAATTGATGTTGTGGCAAGTGTTGAGCCACTCATAGTCGAAAAAAGTGCGCCGCCGATGATGGACAGAAGTGAAAGTCGTCCGGGGATTTTCCCGATCCACTGATCTGTCGCATCAATCGCCTTAAATCCCAATTTGGAATGGAACATCACTTCGCCCATAAGCACAAAAAGAGGTACAGGCAGAAGACTGAAAGAAGTAAGACTCTCCTTCATATTTAAAATAAGTTGAATAATACCCACTTCGCCGCCGAGAAACAGTATTGCCCCTATCACATCCACAATCAGAAAAGCGATGGCTACAGGTGTACCGATGAGCATTAATACTGCCATAAGACCAAGCAAAAGCGCTAAAGTTAAAGACCAATCCATGCTGATTCCTTCTATTTAGTATGAGCGGCAATCCTTTTGTTACGATTCATATGTTTATCTGTTTCATTCTTAAATTTTTGATAGTAGTTATTTGCTCTTCGGATAAACTGGAGAGCAAACATAAAACACCCCACCGGGATAACAATAATTATTAAAAATTCCGGTATTTTCAGGTATTTCAATGTGGGAACTTTCCTGACATAAAAATCATAAGTGATTATAGTCCCATAATAGGTCAGTATAAAAAGAACACAGGCGCCAAGGATGGATGTCACAGTATTCAGTACCGCCTCGGCTCTCTTGCCAAGAAAGTTGAGAAGGATGTCGACCTTTATATGGCCATCTTCTTTAAGAACATAAGCAGCTGATAAAAAAGGGATATAAAGAAGAATATATTCACTGATTTGAAGTATCCATCCGCTGGGATTATTAAAGAAATACCGCATCACTACATCAATACAGACGGAAACAAGAGAAAAAATCATTAATATACCGCTGAGCCATGCAAAACCAATTAAAATCATGTCAATAATACGACCAATTTTTTCAAAAAAAATCATCGATTAGTCCTTAAAAAGGCTCTTAATAATGGAATTTATCATTATTCGTCTATATCAGGGCGTAAGCATTGTTTTAAGTTTAGGTCCCAAATCCGGATTCTGCTTGATAATTTCATCCCATCCAGCCTCATAGGCCAGATTAACATAGTCTTTGCTTTCTTTGGATGTGAATTGAATGACCTCCATCCCCTTCTTCTGCATTTGTGTATACTCCTTTTCGGCAATATCCGCCATGATAGTGCTGTATTTATTTTCATTTTCGATCATACAGTCTGTGAGCAGCTGCTGGAGATGCTTAGGGAGTTTTTCCCATGTTTTAAGATTGATCAGGGCTTCAATATTCATCTGATAAATTCTAGGCTCAAGGATATACTTGCAGACATCTACCCACCCCATTTGCACATTTCCAAGAACCGCCCAAGCATAACCGTCGATGGTACCTCTTTCAAGGGCTGTGTAGATATCTGAACCGGGCATGGTGACCGGCACAGCACCCAGACGTTTGACAAAAGGTTCGTAGGTTGCTGAGACGCGAATTTTTTGCCCTTTCAAATCACCAAGATTTTTGGCATATTTGTTAGTGAAAATTTGAAACCATACCCCGAATTCAGCCCGCCCCAGGTAATGGACATTGTGTTTTTTGAAAAGTTCATTTCTAAAGTTATGATACCCGTTCTTCCGTTCTTTAACAGGATCAAGGCGGGTAAGGTGGCTGTAAGCGGCGCCTGTAATCTGTCTGCCGTAATAGGATTCACAACCGAAAATCATATCCACAACACCGTTTCTAAGTGCCTCGAACTGCTTGAAGCCCGGCATGGCCTCAGGACCTCCGATATATTTGATTTCCAATTCCCCTTTTGCCTTTTCGTTTACGGCATCCACAAAAGCCATCCAGGCAGTCATATTGACATTGCCTTTGGGCAGGAAGGTTACCATCTTAAGCGTTGTTTTGGCATGTACTGGTGTAAAAAACATTGTGATAACGAGCAAAACGGCCAAACTGATTAATAATCTCTTCATTTTACTTCTCCTTTTTTAATTAAGATATTTAAAAAAAATGATAAAAGACTACTCATTGAGCCTTACGGCAGTATTGTTTATTTCAAAACATCCTCCAGTGAGTAGCGACCCAGCATTTGGCGCATGTCAACTAAATGCTCCACCATTATTTTGCGAGCCCCGCTTGTGTCCTGTTCTTCAACTTTTTGGGCTATCTTTTTATGATATAAAGACATGCTCTCTTTTTCATCATCATGCCATTTAATGGAAGAGATAAACTTAAACAGCAGGTCAATAAGCGAGGATTGGAACACGCTTAAAAGGGGATTATGAGCCGCGTCAGCCAAGGCCTTGTGAAAATGTTCATCCTGGCTCTGAAATGTTTCCTTCTGATGAAAGGATCGTTCCAGATCGGCAATGGAGGCCCATATTTTTTCAATGTCTTCATCGGTCCTGTTTTTAGCTGCATAATAGGCAATACTGGGTTCAAGAATACCCCTGACATCAATCACATGCTCAATGCTGATGTTTTTCCATTGGATAATATCATGAAGTAATTCAGAAATTTTGGTTTCGTCAATATCCCTGGTGACAAACGTGCCGCCGCCGGTGCCCTTTTTTACGTAAAGCAACCCACTGTTTCTAAGGGTCAGGATCGCTGAACGAACGGTTACCCGGCTAGTATTGAAACTCTCTGCCAGTTCTCTTTCGCTCTGAAGCCGTTGCCCCGGAGGTATCTTGTTTTCAAAAATCGCTTTTTTAATTTGTGCTACAATTTTTTCATGGGCTAGTTTACCATCAAAAACTGATTTAAATTTATAGCTCAACCATACCTCCCTAAAAAAAGTAAATGATGAATCAATTGAACCTGGTGGACTAACCATAGACCATCATTTTTACCTTGTCAATCCCTTGTGGACAAACATGAAATTGAAAAATATTTTGATCCGGTGATCACTATCCTCATTAAAGGGAATTGAGCAAAAAATTATTAAAAATGTAAATTTTGACATTTTAATGGCCTTTATATTTTATCCCATCGTGGCTCTTTCAAATTCGCGGGTTTGTCACGACTTTGAACTGAACGATGAGAATATTGAAACCGCATTTACACTGGCGTGGGATGCAATAAAATTTTAAAAAAATTTTTTAATGAATAAACATTCATTTTAATATTGACAGGATATAAAAAACTGATGACGATCATTAGAATCGCAATATTAACGGATATAAAATCCTTACTGATTGATCAGCGTCAGCTATAATACCCGCAGGAAAAAAATATCGTTGATCAATGGCGACCAGTTCATATGTTTCCCGAAGAGACAGCACAGGCTCACCTGGATCTGAGAGGAGGACTCTCACATCCCATCCATTGGGGAAACAATTTCAAGCATTGCACCCCTGGCATGACCCCATGCAACGATTAATCAAAGCCGCACTATTAAATCATATTCTGGCGACTCCCATGGCAGGGCAATCCATTCTATACGGTACGGATGGGTTTGGGGCCTATTGGCGGGAAAAAACTCCAATAACAAAAAACCCTTAGGGAAGATACTCCCAAAGGATTTTTATGACAGTTAAGTTAAATTTGATTTATAATTTCTTTTTAAGGTTAATAAACTCGCTTCTTTCAAACCCCAATTTTTTAAAAAAGGAAAGCACATCAGTGGAATCCCAGAGAACGGAGGAGTATATATTTTTGACCCCTTTATCTTTGTAAATTTCACAAATTTTCCTGGCAAGTTTCAATCCTATGCCCTGCCCCATAAAATCCGGATGAACGCCAATGGCCATAATCCAGGCACTCTTTTTAATTCCAAATCCTGCCAAAAGAGTTGTGCTGATCATATATCCTACCACTTGCCCGTCAATTTGTGCTACCAGGCTTGACTTGCCCGGGCCTTCAGATATCTGCTGCTCAATAAGTTTTACAAAATCGACTTTGGCATCATCTTCTGAGATAGCCTTTCTAATATTTTGAATTGCCTCTGCATCATCAAGAGTAATTTCTCTTATGTTGACTGTGTCTTCCACAAGATCCTCCATTGTTATTCTACTTTTATGATCTTCACAGTATGCCCGACCCAGTTAGGCGGAAGGTAAATTCTGCCGCTGTTACCACTGGATTTTACTTCCTTTTCAATCATTTCTTCACCATAGACCTCAAACTTTACCTTGGTCTGAGGTATGGATTGTTTTTCTGTGATTTTATCTTTTTTCTCTTTATCTGCCATATAACTTCCTGTTGTTAACAAATAGCTTATTTTTATCTATTTTGTAGCGATATTATATCTTTTTATTCTAATTTTCAATATCAAAATATTATTTTTTTCATCCCTATTTATCAATAAAAAAGGCATGAAAGAAAAACCCTTCTCTCATGCCTTTTTTTAAATCACGATACTGTTATCTATTCAGCAATGGTGTATACACCGCGCTTTTCATAATAATGTATCTGAGAGCAAGGTCTCCTGCAAAAACCGATGCCAATCTCAAAAAGATCAGAGCACCATTTGTATCCCCGCCCCACATAATCAAAGTAAGAATTAACGGCAGAACGACACCTAACCCGCCCACACCGATAAGCGTAATTTTTGAAAGTTCTCCTGTGGCCTGCATCATAATGGATTCTTTTCCAATCTCATTGCTGTGATAGGTTCCCCATCCATACAAAAGAACACATAGAAAATAGGAAAAAAAGAAAACTTCCGCCCACACTTCCATCCCGGATGCCAACACGGCAGATCCGGAAACGGCAAACATGAACTGCAGAATCTGCTGGCCGATCCATACCCCTGAAATAATAGACAATGGCAAAACCATTGTTGAACTCCAGGCAGGAAGAGCCCTGATCACGTTCATGGTTGCAAACCCATGGGAAATAATTAAAAGACAAAGAGCTCCCATGATGCAGTTAAATACAAAATTAAAGCCACCGCTTGTCACCATCTGTAAAAACCCCAGGGCGGCAAAAATCCCGATGATCCAGATACCCCGGGACAGCTCCGACGTATTGGGTTTCATAATCATTCGCCAGGCTCTAAAGGGATTGCCAAGATAAAGCACATGGATAATGCCGCCAAGGCTCAGGGTAATCAACCAACCCAGAATAAGCCCTGCTTTGTATTCATAAAAGAGCGACACAAAATAAAGGCCTGCTCCGATTTCTGAGAAAAAAAAGGCCAACCAGAGGAAAATGCCTTTGTTATCAATCCATTCCCGCTGACGGGTGGGCCGTATCATCCATTCATAGGGTTTAACCCCACTGCCGTCAGAAGGAAACATAATTTCTTCAAGCTCATTTCTTTTTTCCATAATTGTTCAATCCTCCTTTTAGCCTTTATAAATTTTAACAGCAACAGACGTTTCAATGTTTCCGGTGATGGGATCATAGTGTCTCAAGTATGATGGAAGAAGCTTGCAAAAATTACTTCCCTTACCCTTGGCAATAGGTCTTTTATCTGCCCATAAACCACCCTGTCCGCAAACGCCGAGAACTTTTGGATGTTGAGCTTCCATTGTTTTTACAATACCATTCTCTTTGGTTCCATATTTATTTTCCATCCAGATAATATCGCCGTCTTTGAATCCTTTTTCATCTGCCAGGCCTTTATTTAATGTAATTGTAAACGTATAAGGGCTCATCTGGCTGACTTCATCAATCATAGGATTTTGAAATGTTGAGTTATTTGTATGAAGAATATCACGATAAGAAAAAGCCAAGAGATCATATTCATCATCAAGTTCTTTGTGAGATGTCGGCCAGAACCAGTTAGCCAGAGGGCCATATTGCTCCATGTCCATTTCAATCTCAAACCCGGTATCTTTCATAATTTTTTCAGCAGCTCTTCTGTCATGGATCAAAAATTCCATATAAACCGGGCATC
>JAGLNZ010000415.1 GCA_023139225.1 Desulfobacula sp.
AATAATTAAATATTTCATCAAACTTGCAAGGGCAATAATGGCTACCACTGCTCCCACAACCAATTTAAAAAGAAAAATAAAATCATTCTTTTTTAAAAAATTAATAAAAGCTTTGAATGAGTGCGCTTTCTCCGCTTTAAAAATAATTTTGATAATACAAGCTGAAAATTCAAGGATACTGGCTTTATTAATATTGTTTAGAATAG
Source organism: Desulfobacula sp. (assembly GCA_023139225.1). Lineage (GTDB taxonomy): Bacteria > Desulfobacterota > Desulfobacteria > Desulfobacterales > Desulfobacteraceae > Desulfobacula. The sequence continues at coordinate 207 of JAGLNZ010000415.1, forward strand.
AAAAAAAACGCTCATAAATTTTAAAAACAAGAAGGAATGTGCCGCCGGAAACTCCGGGGATAATATTTGCCGTTCCCAGGCAAAATCCGATAAGAAGCTCTTTGATTAATGAAGGTTGCTCAATATCTTTTCCCATCAATTTTTTAAGGCCCTACTCATCCCAGCCATTTTGGCCAATCAATTTTACAAATCGACAACCGCCAAGGTTGGTTGTTTTTATTCCGTCTTCGGTCTTTTCAAGCCTTATCAACTCCTGGGAAAAGTTACCCCCAACCGGCATGACAAGCCGTCCACCGATTGCAAGCTGTTCAATCAACGGCGCAGGAATTTGCTGTCCCCCTGCGGTGACGATAATGGCATCAAACGGACTTTCCTGTTTCCAACCCTGGGTTCCATCTGAATATCGGGTGACAATATTATGGTATTTTAGAGTATCAAAAAGCTTTCTTGTCTGTAAAAACAGGGAATTATTTCTTTCTATGGTGTATACTTTATAGACGATCCGGGCCAGAACAGCTGCCTGATATCCTGATCCGGTACCGATCTCAAGGACTCTTTCATGGCCTTTTAACTTAAGGCTTTGGGTCATCTCTGCAATAATATAGGGTTGTGAAATCGTCTGTCCCTCGCCAATGGGAAGCGGGAAATCTCCATATGCACTGTCAACAAGAGCCTCACTGACAAATAAATGCCTTGGCACTTTGAACATTGCCTTAAGAACCAATGGATCGGTTACACCCCGAGAAACAATCTGCTTTTCGACCATTTCACGACGAAAGTGAGCAAATTTTTTGAGTTCATTTTTCATGTCCACCTTAATACCAGCAACAAATACGTCCGTCAAGAAGCTTCGCTGCTTTTGTATCCTATAATCTTACCTTGATTTTCATCCTTAAGATCTGTATTTATACCCTTATGAACAGACTTCAACAAATCATCAGGGCCTTTATCCTTTCCTGGATTCTTTTTTTCATCAGTGTGACCGGATATATGATAATTGAAAAATGGAATTTTCTTGATGCTGTATACATGACTGCCATAACCGTGACTACTGCAGGATTTATGGAGGTGCACGAGATGAGTTCTGCCGGAAGGATATTTACCAGCATCATCCTGATCGCAGGTGTCGGCTATTTTTTCTACATTGCAGGGCTTATCATACAATCAATTGTTGAAGGGGAAATACAATCAATTTTGGGGAGAAAAAGGTTGGATAAAAAAATCAGTAAATTGAAAAATCATTATATTGTCTGTGGATATGGCCGTATTGGAAAAGTATTGTCTCAGCTGATAAAAGAAGAGACAGGGGATATTGTTGTAATCGAAAAGGATGAAAATCTTGTTGACACATTAGAAAAAGACAACATACATTATCTTCATGGGGATGCCTCTGACGAAGATCTTTTGGCAAAAGCGGGGATTAAAAAGGCGTCCTCTCTGATTGCTGCACTTGGAACTGATACAGCAAATGTTTTCCTTGTCTTAACCGCAAGACAGTTAAATCCTGATATTTATATTATGGCACGTGCCAGCAACCCTGATGTCAAAAACAAACTCCTGATTGCCGGGGCCAATTTCGTTGAGTCCCC
>JAGLNZ010000416.1 GCA_023139225.1 Desulfobacula sp.
GCTGTGCCATTGAAATGATCCATACATATTCCTTGATTCACGATGATTTGCCGGCCATGGATAATGATGATTTAAGACGCGGATTGCCATCATGTCATAAAAAATTTTCTGAACCCACAGCTATTCTGGCAGGAGATGCCTTACTGACCCATGCATTTCATATTATTGCTCAGCCACAGCAAATTTTTAAAAAATATCCGGACGATGAGACAAGAATTAAATTAATTTCCAAAATATCGTGGGCGGCCGGGATTCAAGGTATGGTTGAAGGGCAGATACTGGATATGCAATCAGATCAATCAAAACAAAATGACAGCTTAACCCTTCTTGAAAAAATACATGCCCTTAAGACAGGAAAGATGATTACACTCAGTGTTGAAGCGGGTGCCATAAGTGTAGGAGCTGATCCTGAAACAATTGATAAATTGATTATTTATTCCCAAAAAATTGGTCTGGCGTTTCAGGTTGTGGATGATATTTTAAATATTGAAGGAGATCCTGTTATAATGGGAAAAACTGCGGGATCAGATGCCTTGAACGATAAAATTACCTTTCCGGCAATCATCGGTCTTGATGAATCAAAAAAATATGCAAAACAGCTCATTGATGATGCTGTCGAGGCAATCTCAAAATTTGATGAAAAGGCAATCCCTTTAAGAGCAATTGCCAATTATATTATTAACAGAGACCATTAACATAAATTGAGGTTAATAAATTTTGAACCTTCTTGAACAAATAAAAACATCCAAAGACATTAAACAGCTTTCCAGAAAAGAACTAAAAATTCTTGCCAAAGATATTCGTGAGAGAATTATTGAAGTGGTATCAAAAAACGGAGGACATCTTGCCTCAAGCCTGGGGGCCGTGGAATTGACGCTGGCCATTCATTATGTCTTTGACCTGCCAAAGGATACATTGATATGGGATGTCGGACATCAGTCTTATGCCCATAAACTGATTACCGGACGAAATGATATTTTTGACAGCCTTCGTCAATATAAAGGCATATCAGGATTTACAAAAATCAAAGAGAGTCCCTGTGACGGTTTCACAGTGGGGCATTCTTCCACATCTATTTCTGCAGGACTTGGAATTTGTTATGCCAAATATTTAAACAAAGATAACTCTGATGTCATTTCGGTAATCGGTGACGGTTCTTTAACCGCAGGGCTGGCCTATGAAGGATTAAACCAGACCGGGGATTTAAAACGCAATTTGATCGTCATTTTAAATGATAATGATATGTCCATTTCTCCTAATGTTGGCGCCCTGTCTTCTTTTTTAAGCCGGACCTTTTCATCTAAATCTCTTCAATCCATGAGAAACCAGTTCGGTGTATTTTTAAAATCTTTACCTAAAATCGGTGACGATATTTATAATATTGCCAAACGGTCTGAAGAGTCTTTTAAAACTTTTATTACACCGGGCATGCTGTTTGAGGCCTTTGATTTTGATTATTTCGGGCCCATTGACGGACACAATTTAGACCATTTAATCGATATTTTAAAAAATATTAGAAACCCCAAAGATCCGGTTCTTTTGCATGTTACAACTGTGAAAGGCAAGGGGTATGAACCCGCAGAAAAAAATCCAATCTATTTTCATGGTGTAGGGTCTTTTGCCGTTGATACGGGTAAAAGCAAAAAAATATCCAACGGGATCCCAACCTATACTCAGGTGTTTGGCTCTCAAATGGTCAAACTTGCCAAAACCAATGAAAAAATTGTGGCGGTGACTGCTGCCATGCCAGAGGGTACCGGGCTAATAGAGTTTTCCCAGCTATATCCTGATCGGTTTTTTGATGTTGGCATTGCAGAACAACATGCCGTCACATTTTCCGCAGGACTATCATCCAAAGGATTAAAACCTGTTGTTGCCATTTATTCCACCTTTTTACAAAGAGCCTTTGATCAGATTCTGCATGATGTCTGCATTGATGCACATCCGGTTGTATTTGCCATTGATCGGGGTGGTATTGTTGGAGAAGACGGACAGACACATCAGGGCCTTTTTGATTTTTCATATCTTCGCTGCATGCCCAACATGACTATCATGGCACCAAAGGATGAAAGAGAACTTGCACGAATGCTTGTCACAGCTGTCAATCACGATGGCCCTGTTGCCATCAGGTATCCGAGGGGTACAGGGGTTGGCGTCCGGATCGATGATCATCCGCAACCTTTGGAGATTGGAAAAGCCCAGGTGATGAATAAAGGGGATGACCTGTTAATTATTGCCATTGGAAAATCAGTTTGCGAGGCCTTAAAAGCCAACAAGTTATTGAAAGACCGGGGTATCAGCGCAACGATTATTAATGCAAGATTTGTAAAACCCCTTGATGGGGATTTGATTATTGAATATGCATTGAAAATTAAAAAAATCATCATAGTTGAAGAGCACGTTCTTGATGGAGGATTTGGATCGGCTGTTCTGGAAATGCTTGCAGATAACTCAGTAACAGGCTTTTCCATGAAAAGAATCGGTATTAAAAACAGATTTGTGGAACATGGTCCTCAGGATGTTTTAAGGCAGGACTATAAAATCGATAGTGCCGCTATTGTAAAGGCAGCATTAAAATTGCACGGCAAAAAAATTGAATAAAGGGTTAAGGAATAAAATCAGACTTGATTGCCTTATTGTTGACAAGGGACTGGTTAAATCAAGGGCTCGGGCAAAAGCTCTCATTATGGCCGGCAGAGTACTTGTAAATAATACTCCTGTGGATAAACCGGGAACTTTGATTGCCCAAGAAGCACAAGTTATTGTAAAGCAGGATGACAATCCATTTGTCAGCCGGGGAGGACTAAAGCTTGAAAAGGCGTTAAAAACCATCCCAGTATCAGTGAAAGGAATGACTTGCCTTGACATTGGTGCTTCAACAGGTGGTTTTACCGATTGTCTGCTTCAGTATGGAGCTAAAAAAGTTTATGCAGTTGATGTGGGATATGGGCAGTTTGACT
>JAGLNZ010000417.1 GCA_023139225.1 Desulfobacula sp.
CGAATCCCGGCGGGAGGCCTTGTGTCCCCGGCGGTGGTGTTGCAATCCTGACATTCATCATCATAATCTCATTGTCATGGGGCGGGTTGGCAAGAGAGTATGCCCGAAATCCAATCTTGATTCCTTTTGAGGTGAGTTCAAAAAAATTATATTTTTTCCATTCACTGACATATTTGCTTTCAATATGAAAATCTTTGAACATCAGATCATATTCGGGTACATCGATCTGGATATAGGCCCCTGCCTTAAAATCAATCGGGGTTGCAGGTTTGAGTACCAGCTCTTTGATAAAGGTGGCAACATTATGATTGGATATAATGGTGGCGTCCACTTTTTTAATGCCGAATATGGACTCGGGTATTTTGATCTGAAGGTTATCCTTTACTTTCAACTGGCAGGACAGGCGCTTTCCGGCAAGCTTGTCTTTTCTTGAAAGGTGCGCAAGTTCTGTGGGAAGGATACTGCCTCCGCCTTTAATGACTTCACACTTGCACATGCCGCAGGAGCCTGACCCGCCACAGGCAGAGGGCAGAAAAATTTCTTTTTGCGACAGGGCTGATAAAAGGGTTGGGTTACCGGAAATCTTTAAGCTTTCATCCTCATTCCCGTTGATGGTAATTTTAAATTCACCCTTGGTGGTCACCTTTGATTCAACAAAGAGGAGCACTGTAACAAGAATAAGAATCACACCTGAAAAAACCAATATGCTGATAAGGTATAACACGTTTTATTCTCCCTGTTAAAGTGTGATCCCGGAAAACATCATAAATGTCATGGCCATGAGGCCTGCAATAATCATGGTGATGCCGAATCCTTCAAGCCCTTTGGGGACATCTGCATATTTAACCTTGTTTGTGATGGTAGCCATGGATACGATGGCCAGCATCCAGCCGGTACCGGAGCCTGCCCCAAAGACAATGGATTCGATAAATGTATAATTTCTTTCCACCATGAATAGAGAAGTTCCAAGGATGGCACAATTAACGGCGATCAATGGCAGAAACACCCCCAGGGTTGCATATAGCAGGGGGGAATATTTATCAATAATCATTTCAACGGCCTGGACAATGGCGGCAATGACGGCAATAAAGGTGATGAATTTTAAAAAGCTTAAATCAAGATCGGGAAAACCTGCCCAGGACAATGCCCCCGGGGCAAGCAGCCCGTGATAGACAATCCAGTTGACAGGGCTTGTCACGGTCAGGACAAAGATGACAGCAAATCCAAGGCCCGTGGCGGTTTCGACATTCTTTGAGACGGCAATAAAGGAACACATGCCAAGAAAATAGGCCAGAAGAATATTGCCGATAAATACCGAATTAATAAACAGACTTATTAGATCACCCATGGGTATTTTTTACCTTTCTTACTTATATATTCCGGGCTTTGATATTCCGGGCAGGCTGTTTTTCAGCCAGACCAGCAACCCGATAATGAAAAAGGCTCCGGGTGCCAATACCATCAGTCCCATATTCTGGTATCCGGCATCAAAGACGAATTGCGGGATAATGTTGAATCCTAAAAATTTACCCGATCCTAAAAGTTCTCTTACAAAAGCCACTGCAACAAGGACCAGGCTGTATCCCAGCCCGTTTCCAATGCCGTCTAAAAATGAATCCAGAGGTTTGTTGGCAAGGGCAAAGGATTCAGCCCTTCCAAGAACAATGCAATTGGTGATGATCAGGCCGACAAAGATAGACAATTGTTTGGAGATATCGTAAAAAAAAGCTTTTAATACCTGGTCGGTGACAATAACAAGGGAAGAAATAATAGCAAGCTCTACAATAATCCTGATATTGGATGGAATTTTTTTTCTCAAAGAAGATATGATCAGGCTTGAAAAGGCGGTTACTATTGTAAGCGCTATGCCCATGACGATGGAAGTGGACATTTTCACCGTGACGGCAAGGGCGGAACAAATCCCCAATACCTGGTAGGCAACAGGGTTCTCTTTCCAGATGCCTTTGGTCAGGATTTCCATATAGTTTGTTTTTTCATCCGGCATTGAATCAATCCTTTTTAGCTTTAAGCTGTTTCTGCCTGAAGGTAATGGATACGGAATCATACTTAATCAGGGTCTCTTTTATCCCTTGTGAAAGATATTTACCGGTCAGTGTTGCGCCTGAAATACCGTCCACATAATGGGCCTGCCTGTCTTTGGGAAGGTTTGAAGTTTTTCCTTTGGCAATGCCCACGGAAACAAATTTATCCTGGGAGTTTAATATTTTTTTGCCTTTAAAGCTTTTTTGAAACCATGCACTTTCTATTTCACCGCCTAACCCCGGGGTTTCCGAATGGCTGAAAACAGAAAATCCGGATACGGTCTGACCATCATTTTCAAAAGCCAGGTACCCTTGAATTTTCCCCCATAATCCCCGGGTGTTAATGGGAAGAATGTAGCCTTTTATTATATTATCCTGCTCATAAAAATAGAGGTTTAAAGAATTTGGAGCCCAGGTTTCAATGATTTTACCCTTATCGTCGACCATGATTTCCTTGATACGGGTATCATAAAGCTTATTTATTTCTTTCCTGGAAGGTTTTTTTTCTCCAATCAGATCAGCGGCCTTAAGGATATTGATTTTTTTATCAAGTTCCATATTGGCCATCTGAAATCCCTTTAACCCGACTGCTGCCGCTGTAATTAAAAGGCTGCAGATGACAGAAAGCAGCAGGGCAAACAAAAGAACATTTTTCTTGCTGTTTT